>CAYUZC010000171.1:1028-5076 GCA_964449525.1 uncultured Ruminiclostridium sp. | reverse complement strand
TTGTTTATATATCCTGTATCCGGACATTGGATTTGGGGTGGAGGCTGGCTTTCTTCATTAGGATTCCACGACTTTGCCGGTTCAACAGCCGTTCACATGGTTGGTGGTATAGCCGCCCTTGTAGGTGCTAAAATTCTAGGACCCCGTATCGGAAAATATGGCAAGGACGGAAAGCCCAAGGCAATACCCGGTCACAATCTCACAATCGGAGCATTGGGTGTGTTTATTCTATGGTTCTGCTGGTTCGGTTTTAATGGCGGCTCAACCGTATCAATGACCGGCGATGCCATCAAGAATGCCGCCGACATTTTTGTAACCACAAACCTTGCCGCAGCAATGGCTGCTACAACCGTCATGTGCATAACATGGATGAGATACAAAAAGCCTGATGTATCCATGACCCTAAACGGTGCCCTTGCAGGTCTTGTTGCAATTACCGCAGGATGTGATTCGGTTTCTCCTATAGGTGCAGCTGCTATTGGTTTTATTGCCGGATTTGTGATTGTATTTGGCATTGAATTTATAGAAAAAGTATTAAAAATTGATGATCCTGTAGGAGCCATAGGTGTTCATGGCCTTTGTGGAGCGACAGGCACATTGTTGGTCGGATTGTTTGATAAGAACAATGGCCTTCTTTACGGCGGGGGATTTAATCTGTTGGGTGTTCAGGCACTAGGTGTATTCTCGGTTATGGCTTGGGTTGGCATAACCATGACAATCGTATTTTTACTTATAAAGAAAATTATCGGACTTCGGGTCTCCAGAGCAGAAGAGCTGGCAGGACTGGATATTAACGAGCATGGTCTTGTAAGCAGTTATGCCGACTTCATGCCGATTTGTGTAAGCACAGGATTCAAGTCCGAGGGCGAACCAAGCATGGTTTCTCAGGATTCTGCCATACCTGTAGTACAAAACACTAAACCGGGAACCAAGATTACAAAGGTTGTTGTAATTACTAAGCAAAGTAAATTTGAGGTGCTTAAAACGGCACTTGATCAAATAGGAATTACCGGTATGACCGTAACTCAGGTGCTTGGTTGCGGAATGCAAAAGGGCGGCAAGGAATATTACCGTGGCGTAGAGGTGGAAACACAACTCCTGCCAAAAGTAAAAATTGAAATTGTGATTTGTAAAATACCTCTAAATCTGATTTTGGAAACAGTAAAAAAAGCATTATACACCGGAAATGTCGGTGATGGCAAAATCTTCTTATACAATGTTGAGAATGTAATCAAGGTACGCACTAACGAAGAAGGTTATGACGCTTTGCAGGATGAAGAATAATTGACATATGTCTTATCCAAATGCGATTATCATATGTACCGGGGGCGTCTTCCGCTTCCGGTCATTCTTTTGGAATCCAGCATAAATACCGGAGGGGCGTCCGGTTGTATATAAAATGCGCGAAGCTCGTTAGCGCCTCTATATAAGGCTGATACGACATCATAAACCGGAACCATCATTGATGAAAATTGCGCATTAGCACCGTTGTAGAGCTGAACCGGTCGGTAACCCATGCGCGCTAAAGCTAGACTTTCGGTGACTCCGCTTTCTCCGTCCATATTAACATCTTCTGCTTCTTTTCTAATATGTTATCAATCACTATAAATTAACACAATATTCAAATTTTAGTAATGAAAATGGAGGTTTCGATTTAAAGTATAACTTCTTTTAATTAGTAATTTTTTTCAACCTGAATGTATATTATGTATCAGGAGAACATTGTCGAGAAAAAAATAACTTTAAATAGCAATAGGGCTGAGTTATATCTCGAACCTTTTTCTAAATTCACACTTTCTGCAAAGCTCTTCAATTGCTATTCTTCTTGTAAAACTCTTCACAATGTTACTTGCTCTTTCATTTTCTATTATTTCAGAAAAAGGAGTGGTATTTATGTTCCCAAGGTTAATGACCCCTTCGCCATCCAAGCAACAAGGAACAACGGTTCCATCAACCAATATAGCTACTTGGTCTCGGAGCCCATAACAAAAACCGGTCTCGGTATCCTTTCCCTGATTTATATCCGGCCATTGGAACTGATAATCCTGATTTACATATACCCTATCAGCAATTTTAATTCCTCTTTCCGATATGATTTTTTCCTCAATTTTGCTGGGTAGACTAAACTCTCTTTCAATAGATTCCAACAGCTCATTATTTCTCTTTTGCTCAAGATTAACGACATTGCTCTCACTTAAATTCCACAATCGCAAGGCCACAAAAATCTCGGACTTATTCATAGCTTCTTTTGTGAAAGACAAAATATCGCCAATATACTCTTCTTTGTTTTGAGATACTTCATTATCAACAAAGCTCTGCAATGAGAAGTTAACCTGTCGCAATGCCGGTTTAGTAAGAAGAAAATCTTTAACTCCTTTAATTCGTGTTCCGTTTGTTGTAAGATTTACCTTCAAACCTTTTTCATTACTTAAATCCAAAAACCTATCCAGTTGAGGATGAAGAAGTGGTTCTCCTTTTACATGGAAATATATATAATCTGTGTAATCCTTTATTTGTTCTAATATTCTACTAAATGTTTGAATACTCATAAACTCCGATTTTCGCTTTGTCCTCGGGCAAAAATCGCATTCAAGATTGCATACATTAGTGATCTCGATGTAAATTTTTTTAAATCTTCTCATCTGCCTGTCTCCTACAGTCTTATTAGTATCTATATCGTAGCATTTGAGAAAGAAAAAACCAAGCAGTGTATGGACATTATGAAATTCTCGAATTTTGTCCGAATTTGCAAACTATTATTTATAAGATATAATATTATGGTGACTTTAAAATAAATTTCTTAAATCCACCATAAAAATCACAATTTTTAAGCACATTTAATCAACTGATAAAATCAACAGAAAAGTGGTGCAGAATTGGCTGGAGAAAAAATACTTGTTGTAGATGATGAAACCGAGATCAGTGAACTTATAGCTTTATATCTATCAAAGAATGGTTATAGTGTTATTACTGCTTACACTGGGTATTCAGCGCTAGATCTTGTAGCAAAGCATAATCCTGATTTGATTGTTCTTGATATATTTCTGCCTGACATTGATGGTCTGGAATTATGCCAGGAAATCCGTAAGAAAAGTGATGCTCCTGTTATTTTTTTAAGTTGTAAAAGTGAAGAAACGGATAAAATACTGGGTCTGGCAGTTGGCGGTGACGACTACATTACTAAACCTTTCAGTCCGGGAGAATTAATAGCCCGAATCAAGGCACATTTGCGTCGCAATAGAATTTCGAGTGTCAAAAAAGAGCAAAAAAGCGACACAATAGAATATCCCGGGATTATAATTGATTTTTTATCTCACAGCGTAATTGTCGATGATAAGTCTGTGGCACTTTCATCCAAGGAGTTTGAAATATTAGCAATACTTGTACAAAATCCAAACGTATTATTTAGTCTTGGACAGATATATGATTCTATTTGGGGTGTTGATAATTTTGGTGACACCAGAACTGTAATGGTCCACATGAGTAACCTAAGGAAAAAAATTGAGGCTGATCCTGCGAATCCAAAATTTATCCTTACTATAAAAGGCGTAGGCTATAAATTTAATTCTCTAAATATCACTTAAATTATTTAAAGTAAAAGGAAACGCTTATAGTGAAAAAAAAATTTTTGCAATTAATTATTATAGTTATCGCATGTGTTTTATTATTAAATGGCTGTTCTTCTAAATCCATAAAGAATAAAGCTGCTCCTATAGCAGTAAATGGAATCATGGATTTAACCAATTGGGATTTTAAAAGTGATAACATTGTAAATCTGGATGGCGAGTGGGAATTTTACTATAACCAACTCTTATATTATGAAGATTATCAAAGTATCGCCTCATCAAATAGAAATGCTTATATTAATGTACCCGGTTCTTGGAACAAAGATGAAATTGATGGCAATAAGCTTTCAGGTAGCGGGTATGCAACCTATAGGCTCATTCTAAATATTGGCGATCACAATGATTCGATACTTGGGCTCAAGATACCGCGAATATTTACATCTTATTCAATCTGGGCTGACGGTAAGTTATTAGGTTCTAAC
>CAYUZC010000171.1:0-1018 GCA_964449525.1 uncultured Ruminiclostridium sp. | reverse complement strand
TAGGAGTGAATAAAGACTCTACAATCCCCCAGTACAAACCTCAAGTTATCATGCTGCAACCCACTGGTGATACGATTCAATTAATAGTTCAGGTTTCAAACTTTTCACATAGAAGTGGCGGAATACTTGAAAGCATAAAGATGGGAAGTGGACAAAAAATCATAAATGCCAAAGAAAATCAATTGGCTTTAGAGCTATTTCTTTTTGGTTGTCTTTTTATAATAGGTATTTATCATATTGTGTTATATTTATTTAGAAAAAAATATGATGCCCCGCTATATTTCGGCTTATATTGCATCTTTATAGCTATCCGGACCCTTTTTGTAGGAGAAATTTTTATTACGCAGCTTTTCCCAAATTTCAATTGGGAAGTACAGCATAAAATTCAAACCTTGACCTTCTACATTGGAGTGCCGGTTTTTGTAATGTTCATCAACTCTTTATTCCCCTCTGAATTCCCAAAGAGAGTATTAAAAGCTTCTAAAATCTTGGCAGTTCTGTTTAGTCTGTTAGTATTGACGACCCCTGCACGAATATTTAACGTAGTAAATCCAATTTACCAGATAATAGTTGCCACTACTATTGTTTTTGTAATTTACTCTCTTATTATGGCGTGCATCAAAAAAATAAAAGGGGCATTTGCTATTACTCTTGGCGGAATTATCTTTATTATTACTGTTATCAATGATATGTTGTTTTTGAGCGTTCCTTTTAATGATTATAATATACCCTTTTTGAAATCTATAATTGTAACGGGTAATCTCTCGTCATTCGGTCTTATTATACTCGTTTTATCACAATCTTTAATACTGGCAATGAACTTTTCAAGAGCATTTTCACAAGTTGAGGAAATGTCAGAAAAACTGATTATTGCTGACAAGCAAAAGGATATGTTACTAACTTCATTAGAATTAAAAGTTAAGGAGCGAACTTTAGAACTTGAGCATTCTAACATTGAGTTGGGGAAAGCCTTCACTGACCTCGCTAGAATTGAACAATCTCGCAAGCGTCTATTTTC
>CAYUZC010000170.1:0-5124 GCA_964449525.1 uncultured Ruminiclostridium sp. | reverse complement strand
TGGTTATCTCCCTTATATTCAATTCCTCTCCGGTAACCTTAATCACTCCGTTATTCGTATTAATTCTTATAATACCGCTTTGAAAATCCATTATGCCTCGGAAATTTTCAATCAAGACCTCTCCTCTGCCTATAGCGGTCACCTTTGGGCGATTACCGTACACATCCCCGGGTATTTCAAATAAGCGTGCAAGTTTTTCGCCCAGCCTTTCCCCGGGCTCCTTTTTATCATCCTTCGCGCCCTTTAATCGATAAATACCTCTTTTCATCAACCTTCACCTCTTGCAAGCTTTTCCAATTCAAAAATATCCCCGAATTCGTATCCGGCTGATCTTACGTATTCGATAATTGAGCCCAGTGCCTCACAATTATCCTTAGATACCGCATGAAGAAGTATGATTTCGCCATTGTGAAGATTCTGTTTTACTTTTTCGAATGCATATTCCCAACCTCTTTGACGATTCACCGCCCAATCATCATAAGCAAAACTCCAGAAAACGTTTATGTATCCCAGCTTTGAAGTTACTTCAAGAGACTTTTCGCTGTACTCTCCTTTTGGCGGTCTTAAAAACGTCATATTCTTTCCATACTTCTGATAAAAGCGTCTGTCAAGTCCGACAACTTCTTCTTCAATATCCTTGTTGTCCAACAGCGGGAGGCTTTTATGATTAATAGTATGATTACCTACTTCATGCCCTTCATCAAGCATCCTTTGGATAAGCACGTCTTCTTTATCCAAATATGGTCCGGTAATAAAAAATAATGCCTTTACATCGTTTTCATAGAGTATATCTAAAATTTTGTCAGTATACCCATTCTCATAACCCTCGTCAAAGGTCAGGTATATAACCTTCTTTTCTGTATCTCCCAAATATATGGAATTGTATCGAGCAAGTAATTCAGGCGCTCCGGGATCAGCTCTCGGCAGTTCACCATTTTTGCCTCTGACAATACCCCAGCTTTTCAATCCCGTATACTGATCATTTATCCCTGATGCGTAAAACCGGGATTCGCTATCTATACCGGAATTCCCTTCAGATAAATTACCTGTAAGTTCTTCAGAAAAAGTTAACTCCGAAATTCCGTGGATTTCCGGAACAGAAAGCAGGTATACTGTTATTACAGCTAATACTCCTAAAATAAAGAAACTAAAATATTTATAAATCCTTTCCATTTTTTCATCACCAAAATAAAAAGAGTCATTTCTATTTAATGACTCTTATCTCCTAACACCATTATATTACTCATGGACAGGCTAAAATTACTGAGTGTGCAAAAACAATCGTTACATAATTATTGTGCCACCGGAGTTAGCTTATCAATCTTTATATATTCCTCACGAACAGCTGGGATAACAACGTTTTCCTCTTTTTTTAAAGTTGTTTTAAACTCATAGTACTGATATTTTTCAAGAACTCCTCCAAGCAGCTTCAATGATCTTTCCAAATTATCGGCGTTTCCTATAGCCTTTATTGTATATGGAGGAACAAGCTGATTCCCATTTACCATGATATAGTTTCCGGCTTTTCGTATCTCACTCATGGCAACAATTCTCTCATCATTTACCGAAATTGCCTGAACATCACTAGCTTTAAGTTCATTAATCATTTCTTCAATATGCCTGTCTTCCACTGTCTTAGATCCGCCTGCATCTATTGTTATTATCAAGCCTGACCCCTTGACTGTTTCTAACCCGGCCTTTATTCTCGCTATCTGAACAGATTGCTCCAAAGCTTCAACATTTTCCTTAACACCTGTTTCACCGGCTTTGAAGGTATCTACTTCTCTCTGAAGCTCTTGTAGTCTCTGCTTAAGACTCTCATTATTATTCTTTTCAATTAAGAGCTCGTCAATTATCTCACTTACGTTTTTCTTCTCGTATTGAGCTAAAACCTGGTTCAACTTAACGCTTCTATATTGCCATGCCATTATGACACCTAAAATGAGACATACGGCTGTAAGGGATATTGTTCTGAAAGTCTTCACTATTCAACAACCTCCAAACCGTTTAATAATTTCTCCAGAGTACTATACATTCTAAATCTGTTAACAATAATATCCTCCTGCTTCTCAACAACTATGCGTATATCAGTCAGTCTCATAAATGCTACCTGAGGCATACCTTCAATTGCATCATAGAGAATATTTGGATCTCCAATTGCCTGAATTACATAGGGTGGGGGATATCTGCTTTCATTAACAATAATTGTAGGCCCCGCGCAAACCGGTTTTGTGTTAAGCACTACGCGCTCACCGTTAACCGAAATTGCCTGCGCACCGTTTGCTTTCAGTTCATCTATAATATCATTTACATTGTTATCATGAATGATATATTCCTCTATGTCTAGTTCACCCTTGGAGGGTGCATCTTCCATTGTAATTACGATTCCGCTACCGGTAACGGAGACAAGTCCTGCCCTAAGATACTCATAATCTCTCTGTTTTAACAGCTCATTAATTTCATGATTATTGAGATTATCTCCGATGTTTACCCACAGAGTCTCACGTTCAGCCTCGATACTTGCCAGCTGCTCCAAAAGCTTAGCATTCTCATTTTTTTCAAGTTCGAGTTGCGCGGCAAGCTCCTTAGCAGATGCAGTATCGTTTGGTTCAGCCATAATAATACCTTTGAATTGAAGATTTATCAGAAGTCCAAAAATTAAAAACAATACAAATGTAATGGCGCGATGGCCCTTATCCATTCAAATCCAGCCTTTCACTATAATTAAACAAACTCCTTAATCCTCACTATTTTTGATACCGAGGTGTCTATATATCTGTCGTCGATCTGCACTACGGGGCGTGATAAATTGGACTTATTCATAAACACTACCGTGCCCTGTTCCCCTGTGTTTAACAAAACTTTCGCCCCCATATAGTATGTAGTTATATTATCCAAGAATACTTTCAAAACTATAGGATCCAATATGCCAAAGCTTCCATGCTGCATTAGCTCAAATACCTTGAACGGCGTATCCTTGCTCTTATATGAACGGTTCGCTGTCATTGCGTCAAATATGTCTGATACTGTTATAATTTTGGAGTAAAGATTTAATTTATTTCCCATTAGACCTATAGGATAACCACTTCCGTCTTCTTTTTCATGATGGGTAAGAATAGCTTTGGATACCTCCGGTGGAACATCCTCGGAATCTTTTACAATATTATATCCATACTCAGAATGCCTTTTCATCTCATTAAATTCACTATCTGTGAGTTTACCCGGCTTATTTAGTATCTCCAGAGATATTTTTGACTTTCCCACATCATGGAGCAAACCGGCCTGAGTAAGATTCTTAATATGGTATTCATCCAACCTCAACCATTTGCCTATAATCATACAAAGCATGGAGACATTAATGCTATGGTAATATGTATACTCATCTATGCTTCTGACCTGTGTTATGGTGTCTATTATATTACGGTTACTTTCTGATTTCTTCACAATTGAGTTTACTATATTATTAGTAGCTTCAATATCTATTTTCCTACCCGAAGAAATAGCCTGGAACATTTGTTTTGTTGAATTCAAGTCATTTTCATACTCTAGCTTAAAACGCTCCGGGGAGTCCTCATCATAATTAAATACACTCATTTCCTGTGGTTGATCCAATTGGATATATAATTCATAAATGCCCACATTTTTTAGACGCTGAATCGTAAGTCCGTCCAATGCTACCCCATCCCAGAGCATAACATTTCCTTCCTTATTAAATACGACGTCTGCTGTTTTCATACCCGGATTAACCAATTCAATGGGTAAAAGCATTTTTTTACTTACCATGCCACACAGCCTCCAGTTTCCCCGATTCATCTTTTGTCTATATATTATTATCGAGATTTATTAGGTCTACCTTAAGTGTTAAGCTTCACACATTCTTATAAATGCATTCTCATCTATAATATTAACCCCAAGTTGTACTGCCTTGTCAAGTTTACTTCCCGCTTCCTCTCCTGCCAAAACATAGGATGTTTTTTTTGATACACTTCCCGAGACCTTTCCGCCTCTTTCTTCAACAAGCTTTGTAGCCTCTGTTCTCGAGTAGTTGGGTAATGTTCCCGTAATTACAAAGGTAAGACCTGTAAATACTCCCGCTTTTTTTCCCTTTGTTTTCGATTCCATATTTATACCGAATTCTTTTAACGAATTTATGGTGTGTATGGTTTGTTCTTGCTTTAAAAAACTTTCAAGACTTATTGCCATCTTTTCCCCGAATTCCTCTACCTTTTGCAAATCTTCGCATGTAGCCGCCATAAGAGTATCCATGTTCTTGAAATACTCAGCCACAAGCTGGGCAGCTCTCTTTCCTATATGACGTGCTCCAAGTCCAAAAAGTAGCTTGTTTAAATCATTCTCTTTGGATTTCTCAATAGAAAGCAAAAGATTATCAACTGATTTTTCACCCATTCGTTCTAATGAAATCAGCGTTTCTCGTTTATTAAATAGTGTATACAGATCAGGAATCCCATTAATCAAGCCTTTCTCCAATAGCATCTCAATGAGAGCCGGCCCTAATCCCTCAATATTCATGGCATCTCGTGAGGCAAAATGCACCAGACTTCTGTATAATCTGGCCGGACATTCAATTCCTGTGCAACGGGTTACTGCCTCCTGCTCTTCTCTCACTGCGGGTGCTCCGCATACCGGGCAATTTTCGGGCATTTTAAATGGAGAGGTGTTTTCAGGCCTAGCCGAAAAATCCACACCCAAAACCTCTGGAATAATCTCACCGGCTTTTCTGACCCATACCACATCGCCAATGCGAATGTCTCTTTCTAATATGTAATCTTCATTATGAAGGGTAGCACGTGAAACCGTAGTACCTGCAAGTTTTACAGGCTCTAAAACTGCATTGGGAGTTAATGCTCCGGTGCGCCCAACCTGTATTACTATGTCCTTCAGCCTGGTTTTTTTCTCTTCGGGAGGGTATTTATATGCCACAGCCCATCTAGGGGCTTTACTGGTAGAACCCAGTAATTGTCTTAAATATAGACTATTAATTTTTACTACGGCACCGTCTGTTTCAAAAGAAAGGCTCCCTCTTTCTTCTCCAATAGTATGTATTTCATTTACTACTTCTTCAATGTTCTTGCATATTCTAAAATCCGGACTGATTTTAAAACC
>CAYUZC010000169.1:4920-5227 GCA_964449525.1 uncultured Ruminiclostridium sp. | reverse complement strand
CCATTGCCCGGATATTGTTTTTACTGATATTAAAATGCCTGAAGTTGACGGGCTGTCAATGATAAAAGAAATCAAGGATACTGTGGCTGATAGCAAAATTATTATACTAACTGGATACAGAGATTTTGACTATGCACAGGAGGCCATTAAGCTGGGTGCATTTGATTTTATTTTAAAACCTTCTAAAATTGAAGAACTTACCGATGTTGTAAAAAGGGCTATTAAGGAACTTAAATTTCAGCGGGACAGAACCGAAGAAATTGAAAAACTTAAGGAGCTATATAAGCAAAACCTACCCATACTTAGA
>CAYUZC010000169.1:0-4910 GCA_964449525.1 uncultured Ruminiclostridium sp. | reverse complement strand
TACAAGTTTTAATTTTTTTGAAGGATTATCATAAAAATTTGACGCTATAATTCCAAGTGCATAAGATGAATTCTTTACCTTAATATATGTAACATTTTCATTAAGACTATCGGGTAGTATTTCGCAAACAATAATTCTTGCACCTGCATCAATAGCATTATTAATAAATGTATGACCATCGGCTTTAGTACCTTTAACAGCTATATAAGCAAAACCTTCCCATACTCAGAGAGAGACTTCTTTATGATGTTCTTAGCGGAATCAATACTAATGAGGAGTTAATACAAGCCAAGATGTCGCTCTATGGAATGGATGTTGAGAACTTTACGCTTTTAGTTGTAGAAAACGATTGTGAAGCAAGTGATAACTGTGAACGGGAAGATCCATACAATTCGCATCTCTACCAGTTTGGGATAATTAATACCTTTGAAGAAACTGTTTCGAATGATTTTAATATAATTAGCGTAACCCTTGATGACAAGAGAATTGCGTTTATTGTTAAGCATCCGGATACAAGGAGCAATTACACTGATTTGATTGAGAAAAAGTGCACCTATCTTCAAGATATTATTGCTAATTGCTTCGGTTTTACTGTTACGATTGGTATAAGCTCCGAAGGTCTTGGCGCAATGCAACTATTGTTCAAACTTAAGGAATGTATGGAAGCCCTTGAGCACAAATTTTATATTGGAAACAACTCTATCATTTGTTATAAAGATCTCCATTCCTTTTTCAGAAGTGAAGACAACTCACTCCTTGAAGGCTATCAAAAGCTTCTTTCAGATGGTATTAAATCAGGCAATGAGCTTCTTGTTAAGAAAAGGCTCAAGGATATAACCGATTATATTGAGTGTTGTGCAGGTGGAATTAACAGAGAAAACCTAAAAAACTTTTACTGTGCCACTGTTACTATCATAAATAATATAAGGGTATCGGTGTCAGGAGCAGAGAATAATACTAAAGGCTTGATAAGTAAGGACATCAGCAGCTTAATCAGGATGATTGAAAAATCTGATAATTTGAAGGAACTAAATAGTATATTAGAGGAAATTTCACTCAGTGTTGTATCAAGAGTAAATAAGTACAACAGTAAAGGGATTAAGCTTATTATGCAAAGAGCGTTGGAATTCATTGAAGAGAATTACAATGAGCAGATAAGTCTGAACGAAATAGCCGAATACACTTTTGTCAGTACATATTATATAAGTAGGCTTTTTAAAAAAGAATTGGGTAAAAATTTTGTCGATTATTTGAACGAAATACGAATCACAAAAGCAAAGGAACTATTGAAGGATTTACGTTACAAGACCTATGAGGTAGCCGAATTGGTAGGAATAACGGATGCCCATTATTTTTCTAAATTATTTAAGAAATATGAAAGTATAACACCCTCCGAATACAGGGATACAGTGAGATAGGTGAAGGTGTCAAGGGGACGGTTCTTTTGACATTATCCCTTTGACACCGCTGTGTAAGTATGTCAAAAGAACCGTCCCCTTGACACTTAAAATCTCGGAAAATAAGCGTTCCGAGATTTTTTGTGTATTATTTTGTTGTATTAAATTGACATTAACTCAGACAAGATTATAGACCTTTAAGCAACCCGCTCCATTTCTTATCACTCTCATTTGAAATAACATTAATATAAAGGATTTCACAATTATATGATTTTATTTTAATTTTAGTAAAGGGTGTGGCGGGTTGAATTCAGGAAACTTAACCAAACCAAAACCGATAAAAAAATTGTTTAAGGGAGTAAGGACAAATGCTACTTTTTTTGCGATGCTTTTACCGGGTCTTTTTGTTCTTCTTATAAACAATTACATACCGATGTTTGGTGTAATTATTGCTTTTAAAAGATACCGGTTTAACGGAAACTTCTTTAAGAGCATAATAACAAGTGAATGGATAGCATTCAAGAATTTTGAATTTTTCTTTAAAACACCACAAGCATTTGAAGTAACAAGGAATACAATACTTTATAATTTAGTGTTTATTGCATTGGGAATAATAATTCCTGTATTTCTTGCCATAGCACTTAACGAAATTCTAAATAAAAAACTTTCAAATTTTTATCAAAGTATAATGTTTCTGCCGTATTTCCTTTCATGGATTGTTGTAAGCTATCTGGCATATTCGATGTTAAGTATCGAAAATGGATTTATTAATAGAAGCATTATTAATGCCCTGGGACTTGAATCCATCAACTGGTATTCCGAACCAAAATATTGGCCGTTCATATTAACATTTTTCCAGGTCTGGAAGTATACCGGGTATAATGCAGTTGTTTATCATGCTGCCATATCAGGTATAGATTCAGAATATTATGAAGCTGCCGCAATTGACGGGGCAACCAAATTCCAGCAGACAAGATTTATCACAATACCATTACTTCAGCCGGTTATTATTATCATGACACTCCTTGCGGTAGGAAGAATATTTAATGCTGACTTTGGTCTCTTCTTCAATGTACCTAAGGACAGTGGAGCACTGTATGGGGTTACCGACGTAATAGATACCTATGTGTTTAGGGCTCTTAGAAATTCAAACAGTGTGGGAATGGCTTCGGCGTCAGGACTTTATCAAGCCGTTGTCGGATGTATTACAGTGTTTACCGCGAACTATGTTGTAAGAAAAATTGACAGGGACAAAGCCTTGTTTTAAAAGAATAAGTTCATTTTAAAGATAAGGGGAAATGATAATGTCAAAGATTTCTAAAAGTAAGGCCAAGCTAAACCAAATATCTAATTCAGGAAATATACTGCTTAACATATTGTTTATTATAGTAACAATAATATGTCTGGCGCCTATTTTACTCGTGTTGTCTATCTCTTTCTCTAGCGAGGAAGCTATTAGAAACGCAGGCTATAGCTTCATACCTCAGGAATTCTCCTTGAAGGCCTATGATTATGTGTTAAAAGCCGGAGACGCTATTTGGAGAGCATACGGGGTTTCAATAGTTGTAACGTTAATAGGAACATTTCTTAGTCTTGCCGTAATATGTATGTACGCATATCCATTATCAAGAAGCAGTTTTAAAGCAAAAGGATTTTTTTCCTTCCTAGCTTATTTCACAATGATTTTCGGCGGAGGCTTAGTTCCATGGATAATGGTATACACAAGACTTTTCAAGATTAGCAACAGCATATGGATTTTAATATTTCCGTATCTCATGAATGCATGGTTTGTAATGATTATGAGAACATTTTATAAAACATCGGTTCCGGAATCCATTATTGAATCGGCCAGAATCGACGGAGCAGGAGAATTCAGGACATTTCTGGTTATTGTTCTCCCATTGTCAAAAGCAGGGCTTGCAACTATTGGCTTGTTCTGTACACTGGTTTACTGGAATGACTGGTATCTGCCTTTAATGTTTGTTACAGAACGGAAATTCTTTAATATTCAGTATTTAATGTATCAGACATTGGTGAGCATTCAATATCTGACCAGTGGTAGTGCACAGTTTTCAGAAGCGGCAGTTGTACTTGCTAATTTACCAACTGAAGGGGCCAGAATGGCTATAGCAATACTGTCAATTGGGCCGATTGTACTAGCTTATCCATTATTCCGTAAATATTTTGTAAAAGGTCTTACTATTGGTGCTGTAAAAGGCTGAAGACGGATTAATTCCGTTTGGCATATATCCAATTATAAAAGGGAGGACTTTTCAATGAAGAAAATGCAAAGAACACTATCATTAGCTCTGGTTCTGATTATGACATTGAGTATGTTCATAACCGGTTGCGGCGCGCCCGCAGAACCTGTAGCATCATCACCCGCTCCGAGTGATTCAAAAGCTCCTGCTTCGTCTAAGGCTGTTGAACCACCGAAGGAACAGGTTGAACTCACATTCTACAGTGTAGCAGACAGCCAGCCGGAAATGCAGAAAATATGCGATGCAGCTACAGAGTACTTAAAAGATAAGCTCAATGTAAAGGTAAAAGCTGAAAACTTTGGTTGGGGCGATACCTATACACCTAAAATCAACCCTATGCTTGCATCCGGTCAGCCTGTTGATGTAATATTTACCTCTAATTGGGCTGCAAACTACAGAGTTAACGCAAATGCCGGATATTTTGTAGATCTTACTTCTTACCTCAAGAATTCACCAATCCGTGATATCGTAGGTGATGATTTCCTTAACGGATCTGCAATCAACGGCAAAAACTATGGAGTTCCTTGTAATAAGGAAAAGGTTCATAACTGGGGTGTACTCCTCAAGAAGGATCTTGTTGAAAAGTACAATGTTGATGTAAGCAAGATTAAAACGATGGAAGATTTAGAGCCCTACTTTGACGCTATTAAGAAGGGCGAACCCGGTGTAACACCACTACTTAACGTACAAATGGAAGGTCCTTTCAAATTGCTTGATTGGGATAATATCAGCGATGACGATATCCCAGGCGCTCTTTATCCCGATAACAGAGACAATAAAATTGTTAACCAGTTCGAAACACCTGAAGCTGTTGCTATCTATAAGAAAATGCGCGAGTACTACACCAAAGGTTGGATTCATCCTGACGGAGCAACTCAGGATAACTTCTCTGAAGAGATGAAGACAGGCAAGTACTTTGCAGCTGTTCAGTCCATGAAACCCGGAAAAGCTGAAGAAATGAAGCTTAGCACTAATATTGACTGGGTACAGGTAGATATGACAATTCCAGTTATGTCAAACCGTGAAACAACTGGCGCGTTGCTTTCTATTCCGATAGGTTCCGAACATCCCGACGTAGCATTCAAATTCATTGAAATGCTATATACAGACAAATACCTTAAGAATCTTTTCGTATACGGAATTGAAAACGAACATTACACCAAGGTTTCCGATAATGTTGTTAAACTTACCGATAATGCCGGTTACCGTGCAGGTAATGGATGGAGATTCGGTGATCAGTTTATTGACTATT
>CAYUZC010000168.1:0-5236 GCA_964449525.1 uncultured Ruminiclostridium sp. | reverse complement strand
AATGTTCACCCTTCTGTACAATGCACTAAAGTGCATTGGAAGGTTGCCCGAAGGGACAGCAGGTAAACCGCTATCGGCATTCGCCGATGCTGGGGACATTTCTTCCTGGGCCAAAGAAGCCATGACGTTGCTGGTTAAAACAGGAATTATCGTAGGCAATGATGGAAAGTTAAGTCCGCTAAGTACAACCACCAGGGCAGAAATGGCACAAGTTATGTACAATATGCTGTCAAAATAAATGTTGTGCATTATGACAGCCCGGTAGCGAAAGTTGCATTAAAAAGTCCGCTCTCGAAAAAAGGGCGGATTTTTTAATCCATAAAGACAGGCAAATGCATGGTCTGAATAGCAAAAAGGTCTCGGCCTAATCGCTGAAACCCTTTAATATGGCGGAGAGAGTGGGATTCGAACCCACGGAGCCTTTAACAGCTCACACGATTTCCAGTCGTGCGCCTTAGACCAGCTCAGCCATCTCTCCACATCTGTTTATATGCGCTTTACCAGTCTATGAACCAGCATGCTTAAATATTGTAACACGGGCATTTAGTTGAGTCAAGCTGTTTTGTATAGGGCTGTGACGTGCTTAAACTGATCTGTGTCTTGTCTTGCAGATGTAAAAAAGAAACAGCTTATATGTAACTGTATAAGGTGCTACTTAAATCTGAGAGAAAAACTTTTATACAGTTGCTATATATAAGCTGTTTCTATATCTATATAAAAGGAGATGTGAGTTATAGCTTAAGCTATAAAACATAAAGTTATAACTCCTCGTCTCCTTCGGTGTCATAAGGCCAGTCTATAATTCCGCCGAGATCGAAGACCTTTGTGTAGCCCATGTTAATAAGCTCCTTTGTCGCGCTTCTACTTCTATTTCCGCTACGGCAGTAGATTATTAATGTCGTATCCTTGTCGGGAACCACCTCGGCTATCTTATCCTTTATCTCATAATCCGGTATAAGTACACTGCCGGGAATACGAACCACCAGGAATTCCTCGGGGGTGCGAACATCTATGAGAACAGCCTTGTTGTCGCCCTTTATAACATCCAGAGCATCCTTAGGAGAAATATTTGTATAGCTTATGGTTTTTGCACAGGCCGTAAATGAAAGTAAAGATATACTGCATAACCCAAGCATCCATTTTTTTATTTTATTCATATAGTCACGCCTTTCTGTTGATTCTATCAATAAAAGGATAATTTGCATGTACAAGTTTTATCTATATAATATAATCTGCCCAAATTTTTTAAAGTGATTATGTTACAATAGGTTTTTTAGTAAATAATTTAATCCCAAAATATAACAATAATGGTCTAAATGCTATTGAAAAATTTCATTGTAACCCTCGATATAAGGCTTTCTTGTATTAAATTAAAATGGAAAATTTACTTTTTACAAATTTTTTGTCGTCGGCCATAATGCGCATGAATAAACAATTACAGCGATCTATAGAGTTATAAACTGCTCGAGGAGTAGCTTTCTTTATAAAAAAGTTTTAAAATTTTTATAAAAAAGATGGCTTTTTATGTTGCTTTATGAAATAATATGGGTATAAATTAGATGGCAGTAAGTGCCAGAAATATCCGAAAGGAGAGTTGACATGAATAAGGCAGATCTTATTGATGCAATTGCCAAGAAGGCGGAAATGACAAAGAAGGACGCTGGTGTTGCATTGGATGCAATCATCGAGAGCGTCAGCGGATCATTAGTAAAGGGCGAAAAGGTAACATTAGTTGGCTTTGGTACATTTGATGTTAGAGACCGTAAAGCACGTACCGGTGTTAATCCTCGCACGAAGGAAAAGATTAAGATTCCTGCTTCCAAGGCTCCTGTTTTCAAAGCAGGCAAAGAGCTGAAGGAAAAAGTTGCTGCAACCAAGGGTAAGAAGAAATAAGAACATAAAATAAAAAGAGTGGCCTATGTAGGCTGCTTTTTTTATGCAACGAAAAATCAATAACACAACACTTGAGCGACTAGAACCGGAAAAAGTATGGGCTTATTCAGACAGTTTCAACGACACTTCGTAACAAAAGAGAAACACACAATTAATACAATTAAACTGTATTACGCATGTGATTTATGTTAAGCTTTTCCTAGAAGTTCGTTTATTGTTCAGGAGGACCATACATGAGAAAAAAATTTTTAAGGGTACAAAAATCACTTCTATCTTTATTTCTTTGTCTTACACTGATATTTTCATTGTCGGGTAATATTGCTCTGGCATATATTTCTGACTTTGGCAGCACATCGATTTTCCATAATGAAGAGAGGAAAATAGCGGAAGGCGTTGTTTTAAACCGCTGGAACGGTATTAATAATAATGCAAGCAAGGCAGGTCAAACAATTATCTTTAATCCCGACACTTCGGATGCTATGATATTAGCGGCTTATGGAAACAGTGTAGGTAGCCGTGCTACTTTAAGCAGTATGTCAAAAATTGAAGAACAAAGACAGGGCGTTTCTATAATAGGAGGAATCAACGGCGATTTTTATTATCTTGAAAATGGTGTACCCATAGGCTTATTGATACAGAACGGTAAGCTGATAAGCTACAGCAATACTAAATGGAATGCCGTAGGTTTTAATCAGAATGGTACAGTTGTAATCGGCATGCCAAATATTGAAATGTACTATACGGCAAACGGTAAAAAATATAACTTCGGTAATTTTAATAAAGCTCAGAATGATTGGGGCCCATATCTTTACAGCAGTGACTTTGGCCTTAACACTGGTAGTACCGTGCCAAGTCTTGAGGTTATCCTTGATATAACAGAGGGAGACCTTAAAGTAGGTGGGACGGTAAAGGCAAAAATATCCGGCATTAAGCTTAATGCGAAAGCTACCCCAATAGGTGAGAATCAGCTTGTGTTATCTGCGAGAAATGGTAAAAGCGGTTTCAGCTCCATGGCTGACTTCAGAATGGGAGACGAAATTGTATTCGAATTTAAAGATACAGAAAATAAATGGGCCAATGCGATTCAAGCAATAGGCGGAAAACAAATACTTATTGAAAACGGAATAATGGCAAGCGGATTGTCTGCAACAGATTATAATCCAGTTACTGCAGTCGGTGTTAAGTCCAATGGCGAAGTGGTTTTATACCAGTCCGACGGAAGAAGCACCTTAAGCCAAGGCTCTTCGAGTATGGAAGTGGCTCAATTCCTTTATAAATTGGGTTGTGTGAAAGCTTTGCAATTAGATGGCGGAGGTTCGTCCTCAATTATTGCAAGGATGCCGGGACATTCAAGCCCGGGTCTGCTTAACAATCCATCGGACGGAAGAGAAAGAGCAAATTCAAATAGCCTGATCCTTGTATCCAAGCATAGCGTAGCCATTAAAGAAGGGAAGGAAGCCAACAGTACGGTGGCTGATAATCTTCATGTTTACCCGGGAAAAGTCTATGCTCTGCCAAGGGCTAGTGTTCAGTACTCGGTTCTGGCAACAAATAAATACTATATGCCTGCGCAATTGCCCGCTTCAATAGAATGGGCCAGCAGCACAGGTACCATAGATAAGAATGGTATGCTAAAGGTAGGAGATGCTACAGGAAGCTTTTCAGTTATGGCTGGAAATAAAAATACAGTAGGCAGTTCTTCTGTTATGGTTTTGGATAAGGTAGCCTCCCTTAAACCCTCTAAGAGTGTTTTAACACTTCTTCCGGGAGATGTTATGGATTTAAGCTGTGAAGCCTATTATCAGAATATAAAAGTAAACAGTACAGATAATTCGTTTAATTGGCAAGTTGAGGGAAACATCGGTACCATTACTCAAGATGGTGTATTTACTATGGCAGACAATGCCACAGGAAATGGCCGTATAGTTGTTAAATACGGTAGCACGACTGCTTATGTAGATGTAGTAATCCCTGCGACGCCAAATGCAATAGAAGACTTTGAAAGCGCTATTGGTTGGGGCTATTCAACTGTCAGAACAAAATCAGCCAATGTATCGGTAATTCAGGACAAGGAAATGGCAAGGTCGGGTAGTGGGTTATTAAAACTCGATTATGACTTTACTCTTGGTTCAGGCGTAGAAAGCGGTGTGGCCGGTGTTTATGCACATACGCTGAATCCCAATACAAATGCCAAGACAGAGCTTACTATAAACGGAGAACCTAATGCTATCGGAATGTGGGTATACGGTGATAACAGTAAGACTTGGCTTCGAGCAAGCGTTAAAGACGGAAGTGGACAGAGCTTCTATGTTGACTATACCTCCGACTATAAACCGGCTACCGGAACAGGCGGAATTGACTGGACCGGCTGGAATTATGTCGAAGCAAAAATACCCAGCGGAAGAAAAGGTCCGTTTACCCTTGAAACACCTATAAGAGTTATGTGTTCCAGAGATGATATGAGAACAAAAGGAACATTGTATTTTGACCAGATTCGTGCGGTATACACTGAAGGGAATATAGCCCAGGCACCGGTAGTCAAGATTACGTCTCCTGCAGATAAAGCTGTAATTAAAACAGGGAAGCTTCCTCTTTCCGCTGAAATAATAAAAGGGACAAACGGATCCAATATAGATGCAAACAGTGTAAAGGTAATTCTTGACGGAACTGAGTTAACTAATATTTCGGTTGAAGGAGTCGGGAACGTTCTCGTAAAAGGAGAACTCGGTTCAGATATTAACTTGTCTGACGGTTACCACAGCCTCGCTGTAAATTATGCCGATACGGCAGGAAACAAGGGAACACATACCATTACATTTACGGTGGATGCAGGAGCCCCTCAGATGATAGCTACAACCGATGCTACAGTTGTTGAAGGCGGCAGTTTTACAACCACTTTGAACATTAAAAATCCCAAGAATTTGAGAAAAGTATATGCAGACTTTGAGTACGATGCAACAAAGCTTGAGCCGGTGGATCAGGACAGTTCAACCCCGGGTATTCAATTAGCTTTAGAGCCTTGGGCAAAGAAGGGAACCATTATTGCCAACCGGATTGATGAGAAAAATGGCAGGGTACTCATTGTAATAGATAACCTCTCAAATTTATCAACAGCTGATTTATCAAAAATGGGCACTATAACCTTTAAGGCAAAGCCTACTTTTGGGGATGAGGCTCAGATAAAGCTTCATCTGGGTGCAATGATTGTAGGTGACAACGTGCAAAGTCAGCGATTCGTACTGCCTGATATGAAGATAAGCCGGGATTACCCGTTAATACTTAAGGCAGTTGGGATTAAGCCGGGCGAGACCACGACCATAACTGTAACAGACCGAAGCGGACA
>CAYUZC010000167.1:0-5256 GCA_964449525.1 uncultured Ruminiclostridium sp. | reverse complement strand
GGCCATTGAAGAAATGGGTTTCTCAAATCTTCCCGTCTGCATGGCAAAAACCCAGTATTCGCTATCGGACAACCCATCTCTATTAGGCCGTCCTGAAGGCTTTACGCTTAATGTAAAAGAAGTGAGACTCTCTGCGGGAGCAGGGTTTGTTGTAGCACTAACCGGGGACATTATGACAATGCCCGGGCTACCTAAAACCCCAAGTGCAAATAATATTGATATCGACCCAAGCGGAAAAATAACCGGGCTGTTTTAAAATAGCTTGTCAAATTCCTTCATAAACCGTATATGATCATGATATTCGGCTATTACCTCTTCAAGCATGCCGGTGAAGTTTTTTTGCGCCCAGCTTCTTCTGGAATTATAGTACTTATTGGCAACTCTCCAGAATTTTTGAGGAAACAGGAGCATGGCCCTCATAACGGAAATTTCATCGGTGGAAACAGGAGCGATATTACCGTAGGCATCCAGTAGAAGAGAGGCCTTTTGGGGGTTCCAATTGCATTTTCGCATCTTTCTTCTTAGCAGATTTACCAGGTCATAAATTCTAAGTTCCTCACAGCAACATTCAAAGCCGGTAATATATGTTGTAGGGCCTTTTATAAGAATATTTTGATAAGAGTAATCATGATGGCATATTACACCTTCAAGGAGAGTTTTCTTAACCAAACGAGGATACTCGGTGCCGTCAAGCAAAGAAAGGCTCTCTTCTGCAAGCTCAATAAATTTGTCCACACAATCAAGATATATATAATCAAAAGCTCCGCGTTCACGCTCAGCTTTCCTTCTCATTCTTTGTATTTCTTCATAACGCTTTCCGAGATTATCCGGCAATTTTCCTAAATCTTTGGGGACAGCATCATTTTCATACTTAAAGCCCTTTCCCATTCTGTGCATGTGTGCAAGTGCTGTTGATGCTCTTACTGTGTCACCATCATCACTGAATTCACATTCCCTAGCATCAAAAAATGGTGTTATTACAAAAGACTGGCCTTCAATTTCCATAAATGGCTTATTATCTAAAGTAACCGAATATGTATCCAGATTTATGAAACCGGAATTATATAGGTGCTCTTTTGCAGCATGCACATAGAATATTCGATTTTCCGAACAATGGCATTGCCTAAGATGCTTTTTGCCTATATTGGTTTCTAAAACATAACCAGCTCTGCAAGGCTTAATAGAAGTAATTTTTATTCCATATGTCGCCTCAATAAAATCTTTGGATTCAATCATTTTAATAAATACCCCGCTTATTACCCAAACTTATAATTAAATGTTTTGATGTTTGCTTCAAACTACAAAAGAAATTTAAGAATGATAAGTAATATTATTCCCGGAAGACCAAGAATACCTGCTACCAATGCAGAAAAAATGTTCAGGGAAATAGTAAAGCCAAGTGGTGCTCCGATAAGATTAATAATCAGAATTGCTATACCTCCTAAAACGCCGTTAATAACCAAACGAAGTATTACTTTAAGAGGTAAAAGCATAGCTTTACCAAAGGCAAATACAATCAGGACACCAACTACCCAAGCTACTATTATAAGGCCTCTGTCCATATATATAGAACCTCCTTTTTCCAGGACAAACCGTCGCATCAATAACTGCGTAAAAGAAAACGGTTATCCCAGGTTATTATTTAATATCCGTGAGGGATAGCCGTATCCATTTTTCTTCAAGGTCTATACCCTGTTAAATTTATATACAGAAAGAGGCGAAAAGATTCGTCCAAAATGGAGAAATTCAAAGTTTTATTGTGCCCGGGCTTCCTTGGCCTTTCTAATAAGGTACTCATAGCGAATCTGGGAGGCTTTAATTTTATAGGAATAATAGTCAACCATTTCCTTACCTTCTGCCGTCTCAAAATTAGCCATAGCATTTTGCCATTCAATATAGGCATCTTGGATATTCTCAGTTAATTCACGCATAAGCTCTTCTTTTTCAGCAAGTATTTCTGCTTCCTGTGCTTTTGTCCCACCTAGTCTTCTTAGAAATCCAAATGGATCAGACTTATTATTGATGACTTGATCTGTCATAAAATCTCCCCGTTTCAATCGTACTATACTAATATAATATGACGACGAATCAAAGCTGTAGCTTTTTATAAAAAAACACAGTCTCTCTCCATCATATTTAGAGTATAGTCAAAAACGGGAAACTTATACCTTTATTTTCTTGTTGCAACCACAACCCTGTTAATACCGGATAAATCTTTTAGCATAAGTGTTTTCATACTTATTTCAGAAAACATCTCGCTTACTTTATCACCCTGATCATAGCCACATTCAACCAGAATTATGCCAAATTCAGAAAGAAGAGAAGAAGCTCTCTTAGCCAACTCACGATAAAAAATCAACCCGTCTTCTCCTGCCACTAAGGCAAGATGGGGCTCATAATCCCTTACAGAATTCATTAGAAAGGATATATCCTTTAAAGGAATATATGGAGGATTTGAAATTATAAGATCGTAATTACCGGAAAGTGTAAGGTTTTTATCAAGAAAATCTGCCTGCATAAAAGAAATCTGATCTTCGACATTATAGCGCTTTGAATTTTTTCGGGCAATATTCAAAGCTTCCCCGGAAACATCGACAGCATCAACAAAAACAGAAGGAGAGCTTTTTGCGATACTGACAGCCAGGCAACCTGAGCCGGTGCCGACATCCAGTACCCTAAAGGCAGTTTTTTCTTTAAGCCTAAACATACTTTGATTATAATAAGGCGGATTTTGGCCAAGTGCAAAAAGTGCGCCTTGTGCCAAAAGTTCTGTATCGTCTCTGGGTATTAAAACATGCGGGTTTACATAAAAAATATAATCCAAAAAACCACACTCGCCGGTTATATAGGCAAAGGGCTCATGACGGCCTCTTCTTTCAATAAGTGAGAGATACAATTTTTTCTGTTCGCCATCTAAAACAATGTCGGGGTTAGCATAAATATAGCCAATATCCTTTTTAAGAAACCAAGACAAAAGAAGACCAGCCTCTAAAGAGGGGTCTTCTATAGTTTTTTCGGATAAATGCTCACTTGCTTTTTTTAAAAGGTTTTCAAGAGTCATACAGCACCCTCAGATACAGTAGCCGTGTTTTCTTCAGTATTGGGGGCCTCCTGCAAAACAGCCTTCAAGGAAGCTATAGCAACCTCCAGCATTGAATCGTCAGGCTCTTGAGTAGTAATCTTCTGTAGCATTAGTCCAGGCATGCTGATTAAGCGAACCAGTTTACTGTTGGACCTGGCAGAAAGTTTAAAAACTTCATATGAAATTCCGGCAATTACCGGCAGAAGAGCCAGTCGCAACAGCATATTTATAAGAGGATTATGCCAGCCCGCAAAAGCAAAAACAATAATACTGATAATAATAACTATAAACATAAAGGTTGTCCCACATCTAGGGTGAAGGGTTGTGTGTTTTCTGACATTTTCAACAGTGAGCTCTTCCTCATTTTCATATGCGTAGATTGTCTTGTGCTCGGCACCATGATACTGAAATACTCTCTTGATTTCTTTATTCTTTGAAACCAAATAAACATAAGAGATAAATAGGGTAATCCTGATTGCACCCTCTATCAAATTAGCCAGTAAAGATCCACCGGAGGTTTGTTTGTCAAAACTGAACAACCCGGCAATAAAGTTGGGAAGAAGCATAAAAAGACCAATGCTCATGGCTAAAGCAATAGCAACTGAAAAGTAAATCATATAGGAAAAATATTTTTCCCCAAGCCATTTCTTCATCCAGATGTCAAATTTGCTTTCTTTTTCGTCCTCATCTATAAAATCCACTAATTCTGCAGATTCCATAAGAACCTTAACACCCACCACCATAGAATCTATAAGTGAAACTCCGCCCCTTATAAAGGGAAGACCCAAAAATTTGTTTTTCTTGGTTATAGGTACCGAAGGTTTAACCTCTGTATATATTTCGCCGGAGGTTTTTCTCACTGACATGGCAATCATGTTGTTTCCACGCATCATAACTCCCTCAATAAGAGCTTCTCCGCCAATGTTACTACAAACCTTAGGCTTTTTCCAAATTTCTTTATTCATTCTTATACCTTTGCCTCTATCTAAGTTTTTTCTATTTCCTATTATACAGAAGGAATAACATTATAACAAATTTTTTTATTTTACTTGAATAATATACAAGTTCACGGTGAATACTTTAAATGACCTCACAATACATTTTGACCCCCTTTACTTGCCGGTATCACTACCGGCACTTTTTTTGCCGATAAGTTTTATGATAGACTGTTTTCGGGGGATGAAATCTTGAAAAAACTAAAAAGATCCATAATTACAATACTAATATTTGTTATAATTACGTCATGTTTTAGTTTGGCTCAAATAAATCAAGGATTCGCTCTGGAGCTTTTGGCTCCGAAGAATTTTAAGGTACAGGTTTATCTGGACTATAATCACTTGTCTTGGAAAAACCAAAGCAGTACAAATGCGACTTATCAAATCATTATAGAAAGATCTGTTGACCAAGGTGAATTTCATGAGATTGTAAAACTTAGCGGCTACAGGGATAGTTACAATGATTCCTCTGTTACAAATGGGCACATTTATACATATAGAGCGCGAGTAAGCTACAATAGGGAAAGAGGTCCCTATACCTCTGAAGTTGAAGCGATTAATCTATTTCCTGAAAACATAAAAATAAAAAAAATAAAAAATGAATCGCCTGAGAACGAAGTAAATCTTGAGTGGGATTATCCGACTTTGCCACTTAATAGGGAGCCGAATTATGATATTTTCATTGAAAGACGGGAAACAAATGTAAGTTCATGGAAAAACATAGCCCAACTACCTGTTACAGAAAAATTCTATCGTGATACTACGGTGACTACGGACACCAAATATTATTATCGTTTTAAAATAAAATATGACGATAGTAGTTACTCAAGATATCTACCCACAACTTATGGAATCGATACTCAGACAGCACTTCCTTTAAACACATCGCTCTGGGGTTATGCGCCAACAAACAATTCAATCAGAATAATGTGGGAAATGCCGGTTTCAACAGATATAAATGCGAGGTTGGAACAAAAAACCTTCTCAGGAGATTTTAAACGGCTTTATACTAATAGTGATGACAATTTTGTCCACTACAATCTTACACTCGGCAATACCTATACATATAGACTTTGTATGGAATCTAAAACAGGTAAAAATTCCAGATTCACTGATGAAATTACTATAAAAGTTGAAGAAGTGTCTTCACCGACAGAGTTCTCGGCTTCAGCTATTGCC
>CAYUZC010000166.1:0-5258 GCA_964449525.1 uncultured Ruminiclostridium sp. | reverse complement strand
AGTTATGCCGGGTGATTACAATCGGTATAAAACTATTGACAGTTTCTGATTTTGTCATTGTTATGTAATCATATACTAATCATTTTAATGATGAATAGTATATAATCTCTTTATAGATTCTAGCCTTTACCTTGCTATGGAGGAATGAGTACTTATGAAACAATTGCCGGTTATTACAATAGCGATTATCATTTGCCTATTATTCGCAGGTTGTGCTCCAAAGAGCTACGACGGACCTCCCGATCCGGGAACACCGACCCCCCCGCCCCTTGAGGGCAGTTTCATAAGTGAATATGGGATCATGACTTTTAACGGTGACGGAGAAACCGTTTATATTGATTTTTCTCCTGAATTTCTTGATGTGTTGAATAACCCTCCAAATGAGGAAACCTATTCCTATGCCTTCACATGGTATAGTTTTGGCGAGTGCCGATACGATGTGGCCACAGAGTTTAAGATTCATAACGAGGTTAGTGATATCAGCCTTACTTTTTCGCTCTATCTTGAGGGAGAAGGCACTTCCAAGGACAAAATTGCCTTTTCCTATCCGACACCCGGGGACCAAAGTGTAATTTTCATTAGAGATAAGTAGTATAAAATATCCATTAGGCTTTTATTCTTTATTCAAAGCATATTTTACCGAGTATTCCTTGAATAGCCTTATAAATTCATTATTAGTTTCATGCTTGGCCTTGTACAGGTAATCATGCATGTTCAAGCTGTCATGTGACATTTCTATAACGCATCCGGCAATATTGGAGCAATGGTCTGATATACGTTCTAAAACTGTTAATAAATCCGAAAATACAAATCCCATCTCAATAGTACATTCATTACACTGCAGTCTTGAAATATGCTGCTTTTTAATCGCACTCTTTAAATCATCAATTACTTCTTCGAGAGGATCTACTTTACCTGCCAGCGAAAGATTGTTTTCAGTAAACGCCGTTATTGATGCTTCTACTGCTTCCTCCACTGCCGCCATCATAATCTTCAACTCATTTGTTGCCTGCTCGGAGAATTGTATTTTTTTATCATAAATTTCCTCGGCAGAAGCTGCAATCTCCATTGCATAGTCTGCAATGCGCTCGAACTCACCAATCAGAAAAAGCAGTTTTGCGGATTCTGTCGTATCCCCGGATGCTAAGCTTTGACTAGATAGTTTCACGAGATATGTCCCTAAAGCATCCTCATAAATATCCGTTTGATCCTCTGCGTCTTTTACAATTTGTGCTTTGGTTTCATCAAATTTATCAATAAGCTCAAATGAATGTTTTAATGCATTCATAGCAGTATATGCCATTTCCTTGGCAACTTCACGGCTACGGTTAATGGCTATAGCCGGAGTTGAAAACAAACGAGCATCCAGTAACGATACCTTATCCTGTTTATTATCGTCCGGAATAGTCTTGTAAGCAAGCTTTTCAAGTAAACCGCTAAATGGCAAAAGCACGGCCGTACATAGGACATTGAATATAGAGTGTGCAATTGCAATATAAAAATGATTAGCGGCTTGGTCAACAAATGCAAATCTAAATAAATTATTTGCTACAGTAAATAATGCAATGAAAACACCTGAACCGATAATATTAAAGTAAAGGTGTACCAATGCAGCACGACGAGCATTTTTATTTGCACCGACTGACGAAATTAAAGCTGTAACACATGTTCCTATGTTTTGTCCCATTATTATAGGTATAGCCGTACCCATGGTAACTTGTCCCGTCGCCGATAAAGCCTGCAGAATTCCCACAGAGGCAGAGGAGCTTTGAATTATACCGGTTATAACAGCACCGGCCAGCACACCAAGTATCGGATTCGAAAAAATTAGCAATATATTACGGAAGCCTTCCATTTGACCTAATGGTGCAACCGCTGAAGACATTGTTTCCATTCCATAAATTAATGTAGCAAATCCAAGTAAAATCAAGCCAATATCTTTTTTCTTCTGGCTTTTAATAAACATATAAAAGATGATACCAATAAGGGCTAAGATGGGGGTAAAAGAAGACGGTTTTAGTAATTGAATAAACAGGTTGCTCCCTTGAATACCGGTTAAGCTCAATATCCATGCTGTTACTGTAGTTCCTACGTTGGCACCCATAATAACATGAATGGCCTGCTTCAAAGTCATAATGCCTGAATTTACAAATCCCACCACCATGACTGTAGTTGCTGAAGAGCTTTGTACAATAGCCGTTACAGCCACACCCATTAAAAAACCGTTAAGCTTTTTTGATGTTAGATGCTCCAGTAAGCTCTTGAGTTTGTTGCCTGCACTTTTTTCGAGGCCTGTCCCCATAAGGCTCATACCAAACAGGAATAACGCCAATCCGCCTATTAACTCTAAAAAGCCAAAGAAATCCATATGCCCCCCCTACAAATCGCAAAGTCAGACAAAATTATATCATATTTTTATTCGATGCTTTGTAAAATGTTTGTTAAATTGTTTCATTTAACATTCTCTCTATTCATATTTTTTATTACTTTTTCTTCTTTCTGTATCGAGATGTGAAGAAAAGATGGTTTAGATAATGGCAAAATATTTATTCAATTTTAGTAGATTAAAGTGTGATATTTATGCTGATAAAACTATTCAGTAGTATAAGTAATTATATACTCTATATTCTTTTCAAGTATTAAGCCGGGGTCATTATTAATCCACTTACCTTCCAGTCCTAGCTCTTGGATCATAATTTCAAAGTGGCACATTGCAATCCCGATATCTAGCCTTTGTATATCGTATCCCAACGTCTCTTTATAGCCAAGTGCTCTACATAAGTGAAAGTGAAAC
Source organism: uncultured Ruminiclostridium sp. (assembly GCA_964449525.1). GTDB lineage: Bacteria > Bacillota > Clostridia > DSM-8532 > DSM-8532 > DTU059. The sequence continues at coordinate 2,464 of CAYUZC010000166.1, read as the reverse complement.
ATACCACCGTTTTTGACAATTCTCCATGGTTGTTTGTTTCTAGCCGAAGGAGCTATTCTAACCATGTCAAATACTTCAGCAAACCTATCTTCGGCATCTCTTTTAAGAGGTTTTCCAAAGCCCTCGTCAAAGAATAATTCCGACCAATCTTTCCGATTGACAGACCCTGCGCTCTTTACGAATAACGAATCAAGAAAGTTCCTTTTTTCTTTAGCATAACCTACAGGGGTTACTACCGGAATTATTTCATTTTCCTTTAACCCTACAGCCTTTGCAAAGTTTGATCTATTAAAGGTACCGCCAAGCCAACATGTCCCCAAACCCAAAGATGTAGCATATAGAATTATTTTTTCAAAAGCAAAGCCCAGGTTTTCTTCATATCTGTAGGCCTTCTCTGTTATCCCACAAATAAATGTTTTCGCACCGCTAATAACACCGTATGTACCTAGCTTGGTTTGCGAGCTCATATCATCTGTATCTAATAATACAAATCTCATTTTTGACTCAAATGGAGAGGCTACATCAGCTATATAATTTTCCAACTTTTCCCTTAATTCTATTGAAATTATTTCATTTCTATATGTTCGGATAGATTTTCTCTGTGAAATCACTCGTTTAATATCCATCAATATTTTCCCTCCTAGTATAGAATCAATACATTAAATTATTATTCATATTTTGAAAGGAAGCTTACCACCCTATCACGGTACTCCTGATTATAATCCACCCATATTTCATAATGCTTGCTATCTTCTACTGTCCAAATTTCTTTGTTATTTCCAGGGATAGCGTCAAATATATCTTTTCCCATAAAATAAGGGGTAAGGGTATCAATCTTACTATTAATAATAAGCACAGGAATTTTTGCGTTCTTCAAAGCAGTCGGTACATCTGCATCCTTATATGTAAACCCGAATTTTAACTGGTTTATGATATTACCGCACCATGTCATATATGACGCCGGGATGCCAATGTCCATACCTTTCATTTCTTCATTCAACATCCAATGCATACTGCTCACAGGACTGTCCAAAATCAGAAAATCAACCCTTTCACCCACATCTTCATATCCTACTGCCAACCCTGCGGTTGCTCCACCATAGGAAGCTCCCCACAAACCTATTCTTTGTCCGAGCGCCTGTTCTTCTAAATATTTAACACAATCTATAAGGTCGTATTTTTCAAAATATCCAAAGGTTGTATACTTGGCTATATTTTCATTTGAGCTTCGCTGATCATATGTAATAATATTGTATCCCTGCTCTAAGAAAAACTCTGCAATCGGATAATTGGAATACCGATTACCCCCTAAGCCGTGTGCCATTATAACTGTCTTATTGTTTTTACTGTTTTGTGATTCAATTGCGTAAATATAATCTGCCGGTATAATGTGTTCTTCAAAGGATGAATCAATCTTTAGCTCTTCCACTTTATATTTATTACTAAAGCTTTCGTAATCAAAAATATAGTCTTCCCATAAAGCCTTTGAAATACCTTTTGTATTTTCGTTAGTTACAAGCTGAGTCGAACCTTCAAATACCTGCAACCCTATAAAGCCGGAAGTTCCTATGAATGAAACTATTAACACCACAACAATAACAATCAGTATTATTTTTACTGCTTTTTTCATTTCTACACCTACTTCTTTCTTCTTTAAGCTTTCTCATCCTTTAGCTCTGCGCTTTTTCAAGTAGAAATAGAGTCCCACAACACAAATAACAACGCCAATAATAGCAGGTTTAAGGATAGACAATCCGGCTTCACCGCTAAAAATTACGCTCCAGAGAACTTTCAAAACTGCTGCACCTACCACAATGCCTATAAGCCATTTCCAGCTTCTTCTCCATGCAGCTATAATAAGCATTACAAAGAAAATTGGCACCAATAAGCTCATTAATATCTTTGGAGTGTTCCATGCACCCTTTAAATATTCCATTTCATATGCTAGAAATGATAATACCTCGGGGCTGCTTTCTGCAGGTGCCGAAAACCAAAACATGCTTGTGAAAAGTGCAAATATAGACGCAAATATACCAGTTAAGCTTTTTTTGAAAGCAAATATTACTATCGGTATTATAAAGAGCGGCCTGATATACCAGCTTAATACATTGTGATGTCTGTCAAATGCCCAGCTAAGGAATATATCATTTGTAAGAAAAACCGCTATAAATATTACTGTAGCAGCTACAAATGTAATACCCAGAATGAAATCTGTTTTTTTACTCATAGTTTACACCCCATTTATATAACAACAGACTACTATTATTCTATTATATTTTCAATTGCGCCTATACCTTGGATTTCACATCTTACTACATCTCCGGATAATATTCCAACCTCCCTGGGAGAATATAAGTCTTTTTTAAAAATTAATAATTTCATGCCTTATCCTTTCAATAACTACATGTCTACTTGTTTACTCTGCAAGGCTTTGAGCATCTTATTGATTTCTTCGGCCTTCTTA
>CAYUZC010000165.1:0-5261 GCA_964449525.1 uncultured Ruminiclostridium sp. | reverse complement strand
ATAGCCTTTATAATAACTTAAGAAACCTTCTGCTTGTTTTGGACTATATCCCGAAGAAGTCAGCGCATGATACAATTCTTCTTTTTTGCTTCCGCCAGAATTAGATATATGCTTTGCCAAAATATACTCTTCAAAATCCATCGGGTACATACGGTAGATTTCCTCAAATCCGACCGGATAAGAGCGTATCTCTTTATACTTAACACCAAGGAGTGATCCGGATTCTATATAATCAAACCTGCCATCTTCCACAAGAAACTTAACAGCTGTGCGTACATTTGGGCACTCCTGTACCTCGTCTAATAAAACCAACGTTTTTCCTGGTTCCATCGGCTTTCTGATATATGCGGTGAGATTTGTAATTATGGTATCAGCATCCAAACTACCGCTGAAGATTTTTCCGGCCTGATGATCGGTAATGAAATTTATCTCCACAAAATTCTTATAATTATCAGTACCAAACTTGCGAATAAGTGTGGTTTTGCCGATTTGCCTAGCTCCGACAACACATAGAGCCTTTTTGTGATCCTGGACTTTCCACTCCAGAAGTTTTTCATAAGCTTTCCGATAAAGCATAGTTCTCAACTCTTTCACCGTTATATTAGCTTATAATCGTGATTGGTATACACCTGCAATTTACAGGAATAGCTACACAATAGATTTATTGTAACATTATTCCGTATTTTAGTCTAGTTGTTGCAACATTATTCTTTAATCCTCAAAGCAAAATGCAACATTATACTCATACCATCAAGTTTAACAGCAGTATATTATAATTTCATCTATACACATTTGGTACATTTTCTATTTTGGGGCAAAAAAATAACGGATCTCAGTTTCCTGAAACCCGCTAGTTTTACTGTGGTCGGAGTGGTCATATAGGATTTTATATGAAACCCCTGTAAAATAAACGGTTTGACTTTAGATCGAGCACTTCGCATTATGCAAATTCCTTATATTTCGACATATTTTTTTCGTTTTGGTACAATATTCTATTCGAAATGTTGGTAAAGTATTATAATAAAGGCTTTGAACAAGGGCAGCGAAGCAGTACAAAATCGGATTTTCCGTTTAGGAAGCCGCCCAAAAATCTGGTATTAAAGGAGAGATAATCATGATTCTGACAAAAGAGCAGCAGTCACTGCTCGATGGTGAAAAAGGCGAAACAATGGCAAAGGTCATGAAGACGCTCGTGATGTATGGCGAGGCGTTCAATGCTGAAAAAATGGTTCCGGTTACAAGCAAGTACGGGCATACTGTCATCAGCTTCGGAACAGGCGTAATGAAACCGGTTTATGAGCTGTACGAAAAGCTTCTTTCAGCCGGTGCGGTCAGTACGCAGAAGTTTTCTGCTGACCCAAGACCTCTGGACAAAAACGTCCCGTCATCCTTTATTCAGAACGTCATATTCAAGTTTATGTACAGCCAGCAGGAGCGCTGTGAAGAACAACTGCGCAAATTTGGAATCATGAACGACGATGCATACACCTGCGCCTGTTATCTGCCGGAGGTCGGAAATGTTCCGAACCGCGGCGACATTCTTTCCTGGGCGGAGTCTTCCGCCGTCGTTTACGCAAACAGTGTGCTTGGTGCGAGATGCAACCGCAATTCCGGCATCATTGAGCTTATGGGCTCTGTAATCGGGTTCGTTCCGGAATTCGGGCTTTTGACCGACGAAGGGCGCAAAGCGGATTGGGTCGTGGAAATCCGAACTGAAAAAATGCCGGAAGCGCAGATCCTTGGTTCGGCCATCGGCATGAAGGTGCTCGAAAAGGTTCCATATATCAGAGGGCTCGATAAGTGGCTGGGCACAGAGCTCAGCGCAAGCACCTGCGCCTATTTCAAGGACTTCGGCGCCGCTACCGCTTCAAACGGCTCAGTCGGACTGTATCATGTTGAGAATCTGACGCCGGAAGCGGTTGATTACGGTGAAAAGCTCATCCGCGAGGGTGCGCCCGTTTACATTATCGACGATGCCGAGCTTGAAAGAGTTAAGAACGGTTATCCATGCATCTGGGATGACCTTGATGCAAAGCCTAAGCTCTGCTTTATGGGATGCCCGCATATGACGCTTCAGCAGCTAAAGGACTGGACTGACCGCGTTGAGAAAGGGCTTAAAGCGGCAGAAAAGAGCAAAGTGCAGATCCCGACAGTATTCACCTCCGCTCCCGCCGTAATCAGGAAATTCCGGGAGACAGAATATGCTGCAAGACTCGAAGCGACGGGCATTATTTTAAGCTACATATGCCCGCTTATGTATATGAACAATCCTCTGTCAAAGAAAATTCCGGTGATAACCTCGTCGAACAAGCTGCGCACATATACAAGCGCGAGATTTTATCCGGAAGCTGAGATTCTCGAGATGATTACGAAGGGGGCGAAATAAGATGGCAAAGGAATTTAAGGGACGAGTTGTCGCTCCCGGAACAACGAAAGCGGAGGCACTGGTATCGCACGGCGGGTTCAATACGCTTGCAAGCTATCAGATGGCGCTGATGTTCGGCGATAAGCAGGTCAAGTGTGGTGATCAGAATAACAAAGACCTCTATAAAAAGCCGATGATCGGCAAAGCGCTCTGTCTGCCTGAAACAATCGGCTCGACCACCGGAGGCATGGCTATTTATACAGCCTGCGCTCACGGAAAGCAGCCTGCATGCATGCTGTTTTCAAAACCTATTGATTCTCTTGCGGCATCCGGAGCAATCCTTGCTGCCAACTGGACTGATGCTAAAATGCCCGTGATAGACTGTCTTGGCGAAGAGTTCCTGAGCTATGTTCAGGATGGCATGACCATTTCCGTCGCCATAGATGGAACCGTTACGGTTGAATAGAGAGAAAGGAGTGCAGAGATGAAACAAGAATACGAAGTATTGTTTACACCATGGAAAATCGGCAATATAGAGATCAAAAACCGCATTGTCATGTGTTCTATGGGCGGAACCTCCATTTTTGGCTGGATGGAACCCAATCACTTTGACAAGGAAGCGGCAAACTTCCTTCTGGAGCGCGCCAAGAACAATGTCGGCTTGATTCTGCCCGGAATAGCACCTATCCGTGATACGTTGGGTGGCAAATGGCTCTATCAGAATACCGGTAAATTCAAGGAACTGAAAGAATACATGAAAGAATTCCATAAGACCGGTGCAAAGCTGTTTATTCAGCTGACCGCCGGTATGGGTCGGGTTATGGCGATAAACGACATCATGGTCAAAATGATAAAGAACAAAGCTTTTGGCACCATAGCGAAGCCGATTTTTGATATGGATTTCATTTGTGCCAGTGCTTCCGCGACGCCAAACAGGTGGGCTGATGGTATTTTCTCCCGCCCGTTGACCGTTGACGAAATTCAACAGATTATCGAAGCCTTTGCAAAGACGGCGAAGCTCTGCATGGATGCCGGCGTCGACGGAATCGAGGTCCATGCCGTTCACGAAGGCTATATGCTCGACCAGTTCACAACTAAATATACGAATCAAAGAACCGACGAGTACGGCGGCTCTTTTGAAAATCGCTACCGGTTCCCGGCCGAAATTGTAAAGGCGGTAAAAAAGACTTGCGGGAAGGACTTTCCCGTTTCTCTCCGCTATTCGGTCGTATCCAAAACTAAGGGCTTCCGGGAGGGAGCGGTTCCCGGTGAAAACGACTATACCGAGGTCGGACGAGATATGGATGAATCTGAAAAAGCGGCAAAGTTCCTTCAAGATGCCGGCTATGATATGCTCAATTGCGACAACGGAACGTATGACGCCTGGTATTGGGCACATCCGCCGGCCTACATGCCTCAAAACTGCAACCTGCCCGATGTCAGCCATATCAAGAGCTTTGTGACAATTCCGGTCGTATGTGCCGGAAAGATGACGCCCTCCGCGGCAGCTGAAGCAATCCGAGAAGGAAAGCTCGACGCAATGGGTGTTGCAAGGCAGTTCCTGGTCGATCCTGCCTGGGTGACAAAGATGATGGAGGACCGCGAAGCTGATATAAAGCCCTGCATCAACTGCCACAACGCCTGCTTTACAATGGCGCGGTGCGAAGGTACGGCGAACATTCAGGATCTTCCCGATGCGATCCATATGGCTCGCTGTGCGCTCAACCCATGCACAATGCAATCGAAGAAATACAAAATCAAAAAGGCTGCAAAAGTGAAGAATATCGCAGTTGTCGGCGGCGGAATCGGCGGAATGGAGTCCGCAATAATTCTGTCTGAGCGCGGGCATAAGGTCACCATTTACGAGAAGTCCGACCGTCTGGGTGGAATTTTCGTCGAGGCAGCTTCACCCGATTTTAAGGAAAAGGACAGAGAGCTCATCGAATGGTACAAACGAGAGGTTTCGAAGCATCCTATTACGGTAAGACTCAACACTGAAGTTACCGACCTTAGCACACTACAGGCAGATGAAATCGTTGTCGCGACCGGTTCCGTTCCGAAGCGTCTTCCGATAAAAGGCCTGGAGCATTCAATCGAGGCGACCGAGTACCTCGCCGGCAAGGAAGTCGGTGAAAACGTCATTATTGTCGGTGGAGGGCTAACAGGCTGCGAAATCGCTTATGACCTGATTCTGAAGGGTAAAAAGCCTCAAATAGTCGAAATGAAGAATGATCTTATCGCCGTCAAGGGAGTATGTCTTGCTAATTCTTCCTTCCTGCGGGAAATGCTCGCGTTTAAAAAGACACCGGTCTATCTTGAAACGACGCTTCTTGAAATAAAGCCGGGCGGTGTTACCGTGAAGGACAAAGAAGGAAAAATTTTCGATTTAAAGGGCGATTCGGTTATCGTTTCGGTCGGATACAACCCGGCACCTCTCTCTAAAGCGTCCGGGAACATTCATCTTGTCGGCGACGCCAACGGTGTCGGCAACCTGAGAACTGTAATCTGGCGCGCATGGGACGTCTGTATGAAGCTGTAAAAACACTCTAAGGCAATCGAAAGCCCAAGGACGGCAGAATCAGCCGTTCCTTGGGCTTTTTATTTTGTGTGCAGTCGTTTAACAAATTGAGGTTGTTTAACGGTACAAGGGCACGACTTATTGCAGTAAAACCATTTTCCAGCTATATTCATGCCTTTACAAGACAAATGAAGGTCCCGGCAGTGTTCAAATGCGCCAAGCAACTTAAGAAGTCCTTGATATACGGAGCTTTCAGAGGATAAATAACGATACCGCAGAAAGATACATTGTATCAAGGGAACATGTGACCGTCTTTTCAGGTTATTTTTATCTTCAAGGTCGTTCGTGGAAACATACCCACTTGTTCAATTAAACGGC
>CAYUZC010000164.1:0-5264 GCA_964449525.1 uncultured Ruminiclostridium sp. | reverse complement strand
TATTATTAACGATAGGTTTGGCGAAGTCGATAGAGCAGATGAGTTGGTTGACCTTCTTTTTAAAATCTTAAAAACGCAATTGTGATCGGTATAGTATTTTCTATAAAAAGCTACATTCATGAAGGTAGTACCACTACTGACAAGAGAATAGACTGATTTGTGATTATTTAGTGAATTTTTAATAAAACAAAGCCACTTTCAAAAACCTTGAAAGTGGCTTTTAGCTTGGCGTGCCAGAGATGATTCGAACACCCGACCGACGGATTAGAAGTCCGTTGCTCTATCCGGCTGAGCTACTGGCACATATTAAAGCGACTTTACTATTATACAAATGACTTTATTCTTTGTCAAGAACGTACTTATAAGTATTTTAAGCATTTTTCATTAACTTTACCCAATAATTCTAAATAAATAGTCATTATAGTATATATGTTAAAAGCAAATATAATCAAACATTGATTTATAAAAGCATGATAAAGTCGAAATTGTTATACTGCATCTATTATGCTAGTATAATTAAAGAGAATCAGGAAATATTGTGAGAGAATTTAATGCATTATATTTTTAATAATAGAGGAGAGATAATCTTATGAAATTTTCGGAAATGTTATATAAAAGGCCTAATATTGAAGTCTTTACAAATGAAGTGAACAAGCTTATTAAAGAAGTAAAAAATGCAAAATCTTTTGAAGCACAGCTTTCAGCGCATAAGGAGTTTACTATATTATCGGATAAATTAAGTTCAATGAGTACCATAGCGCATATCCGTAATACAATGAACACAGAGGATGATTTCTATGACAGGGAAAAGGACTTCTTTGATGAGAACAGCCCGCTAATAGAAAACTCAATCGCAGAATTCTACAGAGCTTTTGTATCGTCAGATTATAGAAAAGAGTTAGAGGGAAAGCTCGGTAAGCTACTATTTGAGAACGCTGAGCTTGAACTTAAAGCTATAGATCCGGTGATAATACCTGATTTACAGGAAGAAAACAGGCTGGTAAGTGAATATATAAAGCTAATAGCATCAGCTCAGCTTGATTTTGACGGGAAAAAGCTTAATTTATCTCAACTTCGTTTGTATATGGAATCTCCGGATCGACAGACCCGAAAGGATGCCTATAAAAAGCGTACAGAATTCTTTGAAGAAAATAAGACAAGGCTTGATGATATATATGACAAATTAGTAAAAGTACGCACTAATATGGCTAAAAAGCTGGGATTTAAGAACTACGTGGAGCTTGGTTATATAAGAATGGGCCGAAACAGCTATGGCCCAAAAGAAGTCTCTGCCTTCAGACAACAGGTGAAAAAATACATGGTACCTCTTTCACGTAAGCTTAATGAAAAACAAAGGGAGAGATTAGGGCTTAAAAAGACTACTTTTATTGATGCCCTTCTATATTTTAAGGATGGAAATCCAAAACCTCAAGGCACCCCAGAAAAAATATTTAAAGCAGGGCAAAAAATGTATGATGAGTTATCTAAAGAGACCAGCGAGTTTTTCCGCTTCATGCTGGAAAATGAACTTTTGGATTGCTTAAGCCGTAAAGGAAAAGCTTCAGGCGGCTATATGACATATATTCCGGAATACAAATCCCCGTTTATTTTTGCTAATTTTAACGGGACCAGTGGTGACGTTGATGTTTTAACCCATGAGGCAGGTCATGCCCTTAATGGCTATTTAGCTAAGGATATAGAAATAAGTGAATACAGAACGGCTACTATGGAAACCTGTGAGGTTCATTCTATGAGCATGGAGTTTTTTACCATGCCGTGGATGAAGATGTTTTTTGGCGATAGGGTAGAAGAATATAAATATATGCATCTAGCATCGGCAGTTAATTTTATACCCTATGGCTGTGCTGTAGATGAATTTCAGCATGAAGTATACATGAACCCCGATATGACACCGAACGAGCGAAAAAATGTGTGGAAACGCATAGAAAGTGAATACCAGCCGGATTTGGATTATGAGGATGATCCTTTCTTTGGAAACGGAGGACGCTGGCAGGCTCAAACCCATATTTACAGCTCACCCTTCTATTATATTGACTATTGCTTGGCGCAGACCTGTGCTCTTCAGTTTAGAAATCTGATGTCTGAAGACTACAAAGCTGCTTGGGAAAAGTATCTCAGCTTTAGCAAGAAAGCGGGCACTATGACCTTTACAGAGCTATTAAAATCCTCAGGTCTTCGTTCTCCTATGGAAGAAGGATGTATCAAAGATGTTTGTATAGGCTCCGAAGAAGCTATTAATAAAATTAAATTGTAATATTTATGAATATATAATAAAGTTACCTTTTTAAATATAAAGGGTAACTTTATTACTTTTTGCCGATTAATCGTGTTTTTTGTCTCCAAAAAATGTTATGATATTAGAAATGATATCACACCTTGAAAACGGAGTGAGTGATTATGAGTAAAAACAAAACTAAACATAACAAAAAAATAAGTCCCATTGAGCTTTCACTGCTATGTCATCAGATGGAACTTGTCTTTAAATCAGGGGTTAGTCCTTTAGAAGGTATACCGATAATATCAGAGGATATAAGTCACCCTGAAATAAAAAAATCAATGGATTTAATTTCAGAGAAGATTATAAACGGTATGTCAATGCATCAGGCATTTATGGAGGAAGGCAGCTTTCCGGATTATATGATACATATGATAAAGATTGGTGAATTAACCGGTATGCTGGATACTGTAATGGAAAATCTATCTGTTTATTATGAAAATGAATCAGATTTAAATAAAGAAATAAAAAACGCTATTACATATCCTGTTATATTGTCATTGCTAATTATGGGCGTTATAGGGCTTATGATTTTTAAAGTCATACCTATATTCGCTGAAGTTGTCGAAAGCCTTGGAGGCCAGCTTCCAGAAGAAGCACAGGCACTTTTTTCTTTTACCGTTTCCCTTGAAAAAATATTTTTATGGCTTATTGTAATACTTGTACCCATTATTATTGCGTTTAAGTTATATGTTAGAACACAAAAAGGTAGGTTTGTTTTTGATAAGCTGAAAGTTAAGAATCCAATAACCGGATTATTGTACCGCAAAATATTAGCAAATAGATTAGGGCAGGGCCTTAGCCTCACAACTCAAAGCGGTATGAACACGATAGACAGCTTTAATGCAGTAAAAGGGCTGATAGATAATAAATTTGTCACTCAAAGACTGGAAGAAGCATCACAAAAAATGACAGAAGGTGAATCATTTTCGGATGCTATTAAGGGAACTAATATTTTTCCTGAGCTTTTTACAAAAATGATAAAGACTGCAGAACGATCAGGGAATTTGGATAGTATTATGCAAAAACTATCAAAGGTTTATGGTAAAGAATCTGAGATTTCCTTGAGAAAATTCAGTAAAACCATTGAACCTGCGTTAGTTGCAATACTTTCAGTAGTTTTAGGTATAGTGCTTCTCTCGGTTTTGTTACCGCTTATCAGCATGATGTCTTCTATAGGATAGGGGGCTTGATATGTTTAAAATTAATGTATCCAAATGGGTTCAGCCTTTTCTTATGATTATTATTATAATTATTGTTGTAGCTTCGGTTATTTCCATGAATAATTTCTGGGAAAACAGTAGCGGGGCACAACCGGGTAGAATTAAGGAGGCTATTGAGCAGGCATGCATTCAGTGTTATGCCCTTGAGGGAAGTTATCCTCCGGACCTGGAATATTTAAGTAAACATTACGGACTATTACTTAATGAAGAAAAATATTTCTATCATTATGAGATATTTGCATCAAATGTTATGCCAAATGTGGAGGTTTATGAAAGAGGTTCTTAAAAATCTAAATTTAAAACAGAAAAATGGCCGTGTTTTGATTGAAACCATTTGTGCAATGTTACTATTGGTTTTGCTTGGAGCGGGCTGTTTTAGCCTTTCATTCTCTACCTTTGGGGCATATGAAAGATTAAATGCATCTAAGGAAAAAAGCAGTGAACTCAGAGTTGCCAGCTCATTTATAATGACTAAAATTCGTCAAAACGACATTGCAGGTTGTCTTGATGTGAAGCCTGATCCTATTACAGGCAATAATGCTTTGATTATATACGAGAATTTAGATGGAGAAGACTACGATACATGGATTTACTACAACGCCGGGTACATAATGGAAGCATTGGTTTTAAAAGGTGAGGAGCCATCAATAGACGTAAGCCAGACAATTGCTAAAGTAGACAGCTTCCAAATAGATTATAATCGTGAAAAGAAGCAGATTATTACCAGCGTCGGTATTAATGGCTTGAAGGCGTATAAAAGTACTTTAAAAGTAAGATCAAAATAATGGGAGATGTGTAGTGAGGTCAGGAAAAAAAGGGTTCACATTAATAGAAATGATTATTGCAGTAGGGATGTTGGCAGTATTATCAGTTGGCATAATACGCCTTTTTGTAGTATCTCAGGTTAGCCATTACAAGGCAGTTGATATTGATTACGCGGTATTAGAAACAAATGCCCTTATTGAAGAATTCCAAGTTACAGAAAATTCCGCTGAAAAAGCCAGCCGATTTGCAATTTATTATGATAGTAACTGGGAACGCTCGGAGATTAAAGGTTCTGACACACTATACGCTATTTTCGGTGATCTGGCCCAATTGTCGAAAGATAAGGAAGGCCTGTTGCATCTGGATTTAAGAGCAGTAAGGCTAAAACCCTATCCGATGGAAAAGAATGATGAGCATGAAATCTATAAGGTTTCGGTGGTAGTAGAAGATATGTCCTACTGGAGTGAAATAAATGATGGTGAAGTTTAAATCTCAAAATGGAAGTTCTACTGTATTAATATCACTGCTATTGGTGACATTAGTTGTGTTTGCGTTCTTAAGTATTACAACCTCGTCTTCTGAATTGAGATTATCCCGCAGAAATGCAGATAATAACAAAACCTATTACATGCTTGATTCAGAAGGAAAGCGCTTTTTATTTGATATTAAAAGTATAATTAAGGATGCCCTTATTATTTCTCGTGACAGGCCGGAATCATTCTTTGATAATCTTGATATACTTCTGGGAGAGAGTATTATTCGTTCTATGAATTCGGATGATGATATCTTGTCAATGACCATAGAACGTACTATTATTTTAGAAGAGAATTCTAGACGAATATTTCTTGAAGTAAGGTTATTAATCAGCCAACCCAATTCAGAAAGTAGAATAAATGATATTTTCTCCGTTACAGAATGGAGATTATGGCAAGAGCCTTTTAAACTAGATAATACAATTGATTTATGGGAAGGGATACCAT
>CAYUZC010000163.1:0-5269 GCA_964449525.1 uncultured Ruminiclostridium sp. | reverse complement strand
GTATAAATAAATGAAAATGAGGAGGTTCTAAAATGGAAAAAAGTAAAAACGGGAATCTTATGAAGGGAATTGTTGTAGTAACCTATGCGGCAATGGTTATCATCAACGCTTTGGCAAACATTCTTCCGATTAACGGGGTTAACACGGGACAGGTGTCGGACTCTTACCCCAATCTATTTGCCCCTGCAGGATTGACCTTCTCTATTTGGGGCGTTATTTACCTGCTGCTTTTACTGCATACTCTTTATCAGGCAGGTCTGCTTAGAGGAAAAGAAAAAATGGTAAATGATGTTTTACTGCACAAAGTTGCTGCAGCATTTAGTATTTCATCTTTGGTTAATATTGCATGGATATTCTCATGGCACTATAAAGCAATTTACCTTTCGTTGATATTTATTGTGTGCTTGCTTGTTTGCCTGATATATATTGCACATGCCATCAGCGAACAGACATTGTCAACAAGAGAAAAGTTACTAGTTCGTCTTCCGTTCAGTGTCTATTTTGGGTGGATTACAGTAGCTACAATTGCAAATGTAACTACATTTTTAGTTAGCATCGAATGGGATGGATTCGGAATCAATGAACCGACATGGACAGTGATAATACTGATAGTAGGTGCATTAATAGGTATTTCAACTGCCATCCGGTTTAAAGATATCGCATACAATCTCGTACTTATATGGGCGTACTTTGGAATCTGGTATAAACATACCACAACTTTTTCAAATCAATATACAGGCGTAATCATTACCGTTATAGCTTGCATGGCGCTTTTTGCGGGTACATTGGTGTATATTTTGATTTCCGGTAAGCGTAAGCAATCTATAAACTGATTGCATCATATAGGTAACTATTAGGCTATATAAGTAGCGGGTTTTCAGTTATTGAAGCCCGCTGTTTATTTATAATTAAGAATAATTCATTAATATATAGTCTACAAAGTTTTAGTACAGAAGGACATAATATATTCCCTTCCTTTTGGGAAACTACATTATTAGGAGGGGCAAAAATGGATATGAGTTTTGATAAAGTATATTATGAGCCAAATGCACTTAACTATGAGCTGGGGAAAATGCTTCAAAGCAAATACAAGGATTTGACATGGGTGGAAATTGAAAGCCATAATCGTATACCTGAGCTGACTGTAGCAGATAATCGTGACTTTCCCAAGTTAAAAAGGCTGCTTATTATAGGGATAAGGAAGACACACAAATATGTGCCAAACCAAAAGGTTTCTGATTGGCTGGTACCATATACATCCTCAGGCTGCCGGGCTATGTGTCTGTATTGCTATCTGGTATGCAATTACAACAAGTGTTCTTATCTGCGCCTGTTTGTTAACCGGGAACAGATGCTGGATAGATTGCTTAAAAAATCTTTTGCTGCCGAGCCTCAAACTTTTGAAATCGGTAGTAATAGCGATTTAGTATTAGAGAATATCATAACCGAAAATCTTAACTATACAATTGAGCGTTTTGCTCGTGAAGGCCGGGGACATCTGACGTTTCCGACTAAATTTGACATGGTAAAACCTTTGCTTAATCTTGATCACAAGGGTAAGACAATATTTCGAATGAGTGTAAATCCGCAAGAGATAATCCGTAAAATAGAACTGGGAACATCGCAGCTTCATCCACGAATACACGCGCTTAACGATGTTGCGGAAGCCGGATATCCCGTAGGACTGCTGATAGCACCGGTTATACTTGTTCCTGATTGGAAAAGGCTATATGGTGAATTAATAGAACAGCTTGCTGATGAATTAAGTGAGAAGGTTAAGCGAGAAGGATTTATAGAGATTATTCTGATGACATATAGCTTTGTACACAACGCCATTAATACAGATGCATTTCCTAACGCTGTGCAGCTTTTGGATAAAGAAAATATGATCGGGCGTGGACGCGGCAAATACAGCTACCGAAATGATGTGAGGGCAGAGGCCGAAGCTTTTTTACGTGAAAAGTTATCACAACATTTAAATACTTTACCAATTTGGTATATTTCATAGCTGTAGCTCCTTTTCAAGTTTATTAAAACGAATCCAAAATTTTACTTTTGCCTTGCCATTGACAAAACAACAGCATAGTACTAGGATAATATAATGTGCAAAAATCCTGATAAATCGCCTCAGGACATGTATTTAAATGCAGTATAAAATGGAGTGATAATTGATGCAACTATTATTGATGGTACTAAACAAAGTTGAAAAGCTTGAGGTTTTACTGGAAGCTTTTATGGATCAGGGCATATGCGGTGCGACAGTACTCGGGAGCACCGGTATGGTTAGAGAACTTGGCAAACGTATTGAGGATTATCCCATATTCGGGACCTTACGTTACTTGATTGATTTTGAGAGAAAAGAAAGTAAAACATTATTCATGGTATTAAAGGATGAACAGGTTGAAACAGTGAAGAAAACGGTCCGAGATATAATAGGCGATTTATCCCAGCCCGATACAGCAATTCTATTCACAATTCCGGTTCTTTCTGCTGAGGGGGTTGGATTCTAAAGATGACAGTAAATACTTTATTTTATTTAGCCCTTATTCTTTTTTCAGGGCTTATATTTGGTCGTGTCGTAAAGTTTATAAGACTTCCTAATGTAACCGGTTACTTAATTGCAGGTCTTCTGATAGGGCCCTATGTATTTAACTTGATTCCCAAGGATATAGTTACAGAATTAGAGCTGGTTTCCGAGATGGCTCTTGCATTTATAGCTTTTTCTATTGGTTCTGAGTTTAAAATGTCTTATTTAAAAAAAGTGGGGATTACTCCTATAGTAATAGCTATTTTTGAAGCTCTGGCAGCAACAATTCTTGTAACAATTGCACTGGTTCTATTTGGTTTTGATATTGAGATATCTCTGCTTTTAGGTGCTATAGCTGCAGCTACTGCTCCTGCTGCTACCATAATGGTTGTTAAGCAGTATAAAGCAAGAGGGCCGTTAACAGATACTCTACTTAGTGTTGTTGCTCTGGATGATGCGGTTGCTCTGATAGCATTTGGCTTTTCAATGGCAGTTGTCAACACCTTACTGCATCCGGGACAAAACTCAGTAATTATGTCGGTAGCTTTGCCCTTTATAGAGATTATAGGGTCTATTTTACTTGGAATTGTGCTTGGAATTCTTTTTAGAGTTCCTCTTCGGTTCTTTAAAAAGGATTCCAACAGAATCATAATTACTGTGGGCTTTGTATTTCTAGGCACAGCACTGGCAAGCATGCTGGGACTTTCATCCCTGCTTCTGTGCATGTGTATGGGTGCAATGCTCGTGAATGTCAGTGATTCTGCTATGTCCATCTTCAAGCTCGTGGATAATATAACTCCACCTATATTTTTGATGTTTTTTGTAGTCTCGGGCGCGGAGCTGAATATTACTGTTCTGCCCCAGATAGGTCTTATAGGTATTCTATATATAATTGCCAGAGTTATCGGGAAGGTTGCGGGGGCATCATTTGGTGCAGTTTTAATGAAAGCTCCGGTAACTGTCAAAAAGTATCTTGGGTTCACACTTATACCTCAGGCCGGTGTAGCTATTGGGCTTTCATTGATAGCAGCTCAGACTCTACCCGAATTTGGGCAAACAATTAGAGCGGTTATTCTATGCGGGACACTGATATATGAATTGATTGGTCCTGCAATTACTAAGATAGGGTTGAAAAAAGCAGGAGAAATCAGCGTTATGTAGTAATACGATTAAGTTGGATTCAAAAATGACTCCGGGAGGCATTAATACCCCCGGAGTTAAACATTTTTAGAGCAGTTTTAATTAGGGCAATGAGTGGGGCAGCCCGGTGCATTTCCCTCATTAAACAGAGCAAGAGGTTCTTGAATTTCGGAGGCTCCGGCCATTCCTACTCCTGAAGGAGAGGCTGCAAGGAATGCGTTTGCTATAGAAATAGCTTCCAAAACAAATGGACATGTAGCTCCTCTTAAAAGATTCAGATTAGCGGCAAGAAGCTGTGCATATAGAATCTGATACTGGCTGGCAAATGGAGGTGAGCCTGGTGCCGGTGGCGAAGGGGTGTTAAATGACAAAACATCACCTGCATTAGCTGTTGTAACAGTAAAACTTGCACCCTGCGCATCAACTCCCAATATTATAATTCCTCCCGCATCAGTGATTAGAGCATTTGTTAATTCAGGATTATTTCTGTAGAACCCGATTGTATAAGTGCAATCCGTGGGTTGGCACTCTCCAACGTCAGGCATACCGCAAACAATACCGGTAGGCTCTGCTACTGCGCCTGCCGAGAAGGTTAAAGGAACTTGAACACAAATTCTCTGGCTTACTGTAAAACTGCAGTCACCGGTTGTAGAAGGTGTTCCGGGGCAATTACCTATCATTGGATTACCTACACAAAAAGACCGGATTTCTCCTGTTTGTACATCCGGAGTAATGGTCACCAGTGCTTGAACGCAAACAGTTTCGTTAACAACTGCCGGACATTGGGCCAAAACATCTTGAGGAAGAGTTACCTCATTTTTACAATCACAAGGATTTGACATATGTATACTCCTTTCTGCAATATTTCTAATGTATACTATTCAATGTACAAAAAAGTGTGACAAGCTATCTGTTTTTTACTATTCCTTAATAATCCGTATCTTCTACTCTATAGTATCCGTCTATGCTTATGCCATTGACTTCTTCCTCTTTTGAATCATCATGGCAGCTAAACCGATAGGCTTCTTCGTTGTCCTCTTTTTTACATCTGCATGTACAAGGCCCGAAATCCGGTTTTTCACATTTAATATGACCCTTATCCACATCAACTTCAACGCCAAAGCTAATTGGAATTTCCACACACAACACCTGTGATACATGGAAAGTACAAGATTCAGAGCAACAGTCGCAGCTTGTGATTTCTTCCTTACAGCTATGCCCAGGATATACTTCTGATTTTATACATGATACTGTTGGATCACCATGGTCCAAAACAGGCGTAACAGTTACATTTGCATTGATCTCTACGCATTGATGCACAAGCGCACGTTTTTCACAACTGGAATACATAATAGAGAGACACCTCCTTGCTTACAATGCTTATAATATTATTTAGCGATGTATTTGTCTGTTGTGGTTGTACTTTTTGGATATATGCGTTTTATACTTTATATGTATTGGGCTGTCAACTTGTGATTTGATAAAAGGGAAAATGCTTAATGCATGTTATCAGGTGATGTTTGCATCTTAAAGTACAGGTGCTTCTACGCATTGGGAAATCTCAGCTTTGTAATCTTTACCATGTTGCTAAACTTAAAAGTC
>CAYUZC010000162.1:523-5271 GCA_964449525.1 uncultured Ruminiclostridium sp. | reverse complement strand
TTTCTCTATCGCGTGCAAGGATATCTCCGCTCTCGCAAATATTACCCACTATGGTCGCTTTTTCACATATATTGTCTCTATCATTTATATCGCTGTTCTTTATTATTTCCATCTCATGATATGAATCATATATAACAGGTCGGGCAAGAACATTAAAGCCTATGTCAGTTCCAATATAGACTGTATCGTAGTTTTTCTTCACCGAATTTATACTGCCCAATAATATACCGCATTCTGCTACAATATATCGTCCAGGCTCTACCTTAAATATTACATCTTTATTGGAATACTCTTCTAAGAACCCTGTTAAAACAATCTCCAACTCTTTTGCAAGCAAGTGCAAGTTTAGCCTGTTTTCCTCAGGCTCATAAGGAACACCAAAACCTCCGCCAAAATCTATAAAGGAAAGCCCCGGAAATTCTTTTGCTATCTCTAAAAATAAGCGTATACCTTCAATATAAACCTGCCAATCAAGAAATAGCGAACCCATATGTTGATTGATACCGGTCAATGTAAGATTATACTTTTCTAAAATTGTCTTAACCTGGGGTATTAGCTCTTTTTGTACCCCAAATTTTGTTTTCTTACCTCCGGTTATTACCTTTTCATGATGTCCAGCGCCTTTCCCGGGATTGAATCGCACAGCTACCTTCCCTCCGGGATTTATTTGCCCGTACGTTTCAAGCTGGGAAAGCGAATCTACACTAATCAAAATATCCTTATCGATGGCATAACGCATTTCTTCGGCTGATACATTATTGCTAATGAAAAAAATCTGTTTACTATCAAAACCTGCCATCTGCTCAATATATATTTCTCCCGGGGACATAGCATCCACATCAAGACCTTCTTCTTTAATTATCCTCAGAATCTCTAAGTTTGTATTTGCTTTGGCAGAGTAGTTTACTCTCAAATTTTTATTTGGGAGAAGGTTTTTCATCTCTTTGCATCTTTCTCTTAATATTGCTTCGGAATAAACGTAAAGAGGCGTTCCGTATTTCTCCTTTAAACTTGCAATAGCATCATTTGACAAAAACATATATTCTGCTCCTTTGGTAAGGGCTATGCCCTAAATTTAAATTTTAAGCCGGAATTCTACTATCACTCAAAAACACAAAATATCAAACCTACATTTATTAGGTGACAGTTATTAAAATAACGTATAGATTAAGAAAAACTATATATGAAGGTGAAAATTTTGTCAATAAATATTCTGCCTATTTAATTATCACCTTTTGTATCTTTTCTTTCACAGACATCACAATATCCGTACACCTCAAGATTATGTCCCTTCACGGTAAAGCCGAATTTACTCTCAACAAGCTTTTCGTATCCTTCCAAAGGACACCCGATAATCGGTAACATTTTATGGCATTTAATACAAATCAGATGATGCCGGTGATCATTATGATTAAATTCATAAACTGCTTTGTTGTAATCAGGTAAATTGCTTCTTTTTACAATACCTTTTTCATGTAATGTTTCCAGACATCTATATACAGTGGAAAGACTAATACAAACGCCTCTATCCTTCAGCTTGATATACAAATCCTCGGCAGTAATCGTTAACTCATTGCTTTCCAGTTCTTCAAGTATCGATAATCTGTGCTTAGTTGCCTTCAGGTTGGTCTTATTTAATATTTCTTCATAATGGTTCTTGATTCTCATTTGTCTCCCCCCTAGGCAAATTTCTTTCTTAACCCGTATGTGATGAAAAAGATGACTGCTGAAATAATCACAATTGTCGAGCCGGTTGCCGTTTCAATATAATAGGACATAATAAGCCCGGTAACTCCGGAGAAAACTGAAAATACTATAGTCAAAAAGTGATATTGCCTTTGGTTTTGAGCAATGTTCCGCGCTGAAGCGGCAGGAAGTACTAAAAATGAGTTAATGACCAATAGTCCTATCCAGGACATTGAAACAGTAACAATAATGGCGACGGCACAACTAAATATTACCTCATACCAAAAAGTATGTATACCTCTGCTCCCGGCCAAAGACGGATTTACGCTCACAATAAGTAATTTGTTAAATACCAGAAGCCAAAATACTACTACCAGAATAAGAACAATTGAAAGCAATAATATCTCTTTAGGTGTAATACTCAATATGTCTCCCACCAGATAAGTATTAAGTTTGGCAAAGTTTTTCCCTCCAAGTGTGGCAAGAAATATTCCCAATGCAACGGCAGTGGATGAAAAAACTCCTATAACAGTATCGCTGGCCATTTTACTCTTATATTTTATAAGAGCTATAAGAAAAGCAAAAGCGATGGAAAACAGTATAGCAGAGCCTATAGGCTGAACAAGTCCCAAAAGCCCTCCTATAGCAACACCGGTAAAGGCTCCATGTCCTAAAGCATCTGAGAAAAAAGACATTTTATTATTGACTACCATAGTTCCCAACAAAGCAAAAATGGGAGTTAAAAGCAAAATTGATAAAAGGGCATTCTTCATGAAAATCATTTGCCCGGCTTTTGCCCATTCAAAGGGAAGTATTTCTATAAGCTTATACCAAAAATTCATTATACTTTTCCCCTCTCTATATCCTCTTGTTTTTGCCATCTAAGTGAAAAGGTATCATAAAAATTCTTGCTTTGGAGAACCTCATCCGGTGAACCAACTTCAAGAACTGTCTGATTTAACAATATAACTCTGTCTGCATATCTTTTGACCATATCAAGGTCATGGGATATTAAAATTATTGTCAGGTCATAAGCCTCTCGGAGAGCTGAAACAGTCTCGTAAAATAACTCCATCCCATTCTGGTCAATTCCGGATACCGGCTCATCCAAAAGTAGCAATTCCGGTACCGGATCCAATGCCAAAGCCAGTAAAACTCTTTGCAATTCTCCTCCCGACAGAGCACCGAGGCGTCTGTTTATAAGGTGATCGGCATTTACCGTGGCAAGTCTTTCCTTTACCTTTTCGATTTCCTTCTTCCTTCGTATAATCCATGTAGGATAGTGTGATCTACAAGAAAGAAATAGATCTACAACACTTGTAGGTGAAGTTGAGTCTAGGTTCAAACTCTGGGGCACATATCCTATGACCGGAGCCTGATATGCTCCCTTTTGCGCTTGAACAAAATTCAAAGAGCCGGTATGTGCTATTTCCCCAAGAAGTGCTTTTATGAGAGTGCTTTTTCCTGCGCCGTTAGGGCCTATAATGGCGGTCAACTCTCCGCAATGGATATGAATGTTGATATCCTTGAGAATGACAGTACTTCCTACAGTTACACCGAAATTTTCAATTTTCGTACAACAGAGCCCACAGCACTGCTTTCTACATCTGTTTTCAGTAACATTATTTATTTTCATTTTAATGCCTCAATTAATACATCTAAATTTTCTTCCATAGTCTTTTCGTAGCTTTGTAATGCTGCATCCTTTGGTCCCGTCACCACCGGATCGAGAACATAAATCTTGGCGCCTGTCTGTGCAGCAATAGACTCGGCTGCCTTAGCCGAATACTGGGGCTCTGCAAAAAGCACCTTTACATTAGCTTGATTTATAGATTTAATTGTTTCTGCCAATTCACCTGCACTGGGCTCCGATCCGGGCTCACGTTCAATCACCGAGATAATATTAAGATTAAATTCATGTGCGAAATATGGAAAAGCCTCGTGGAAAGTAACAATATCCTTTATTTTAATATCTTTTAAGGCCTCATGCATGCCGACTTTAAGTGTTTCAAGTTTTTCTATATATTCATCACTATTCTTTCTATAAGCAGCCTCATTAGTCTTATCTGCCATTACAAGCCCCTCTGTAATATTCTTTACCTCTTGGATGGCTCCGCTTATACTGACCCACACATGTGGATTCTTCTCACCATCGCCGTTCTCTAACAAATCCATACCTTTCGCACCTTCAATCATAGTAAGCTTGGGTAACTGACTTGTTATCTTATCCAGAAAAGACTCCATTCCTGCACCATTAATAACAAAGATATCAGCTTTCTCCAATACTTTTAAATCTGCCGGAACCAGCTGATAATCATGAAGGCACCCTGTCTGAGGTTCAGTCATATTTACAACTCTAACACCTTCAACACCATTTGTTATATTTTGAGTAAATATATACATCGGATAAAAAGATGTTACAATAGATATCTCTTCATCTTGCCCGGGATCAGTAGTTCCAGTTGAACTACCACATGCTGTAAGCATTATAGATAGTATAACAGTTAACAATAATAATCGAAATTTCTTCATATTAAACAATAACTCCTCCGTTCATGCGAATGATTCGCATTTGCAATACTCTAATATTATGCACCAAATTGCATGAAAATAAAACCTTTTTATTAAAAGTTATTTATATTTTTTATGGTATTGATAAGAGGTGGCATTATTTAAGAATACGAATACTATGTATTAGGAGCTTGTACAAAAGGAGAATGCTATGCTTTTTTGTAATCGGAACCGAGGACGAAGCAGATGCTGTTGCAGGTGTTGTTGCTACTGTTGTTGCAGATGTCGTTGCTGCTGCATAAGAAGATGCTGTTTCAGTATAAGAGGCTTTCCTTGCTAAGCATAGCTTTGTCTTTAGGCCTGCCTATGCCTAAATTGGTCCTTCTTTATTTGATCTGGCGACATAGGGTCCGATAAATCGGGCCCTCTTTTTCTTCGTTGCGCTCCTAGTAAACAGTGTAGCGACCTTCAGCAGTAGCTTGTTTCCAATCGGATTTCGCGTATTCGCTCATCCTTTTGGGCAAGCCTTGCATAGGACGTACATCTGCTTC
>CAYUZC010000162.1:0-513 GCA_964449525.1 uncultured Ruminiclostridium sp. | reverse complement strand
GATAAATCGGGCCCTCTTTTTTTGGTCGTTTCAGTAGCTACAGTGTTACGGCCATAAAAAAAGAAGAGCTAACGCTCTTCTTTCAGATTACCAACGATTTCCACCACCGAAGCCGCCTCTGTTTCCGCCACGGTTGTTTCTTTCCATTTTCCTTGCCCTTCTACAATCTGGGCATCTCTGGGGTTCGTTCTCGAATCCTTTTTCCTGATAGAAAGCTTGCTCGCCCTCTGTAAATACGAATTCTGAGTTGCAATCTTTGCATGTCAAAGTTTTGTCTGCCATTAGTCATATACCTCCTTAATTTATTTGGATCAGGTCTTCTTTGCTACTCACTCCAAACAATTAAAGAGAGTTCTTTCAAAAAAAGATAAATCCATGCGTATAAGACTGACTTACCGACTTAGTATACCACCATAATAATAAATTTACAAGCGAAATATAAAAATATTTTTTCCAGCTCTGATCGATATGCGATAATGTCTCATTGTACCACAAGCGATTATGTCCCGGTAT
>CAYUZC010000161.1:0-5273 GCA_964449525.1 uncultured Ruminiclostridium sp. | reverse complement strand
AGCATTGACAATTTCCGATAAAGCCTTTTGTCCCAGAAGCTCTACCGGGGCAAGATCATCAGTCAAGATCAGAGTGTCATCGGTCATTTCCACAAGATTGTTATCTATATACTTTGAGATAAGATATAGATCATGATCCTCATTTATCTGAGCAAGAGTATTATTCTTATAGTTTTCAAGCATATCGTTGTCATCACTGACAAAAAGAAGTGAATTGGTAACCTGGGAGAGATCGGCTCTATATACCTTGTTGAACATGCTCTTAACTGTGTTGGCAAGATACTCGGGAACGCCTGTAAAACTCCCGGATTTCATATTTACATTCACAATCAGAATACCACCGGGTTTTAGATGATCCTTAACAATCTGAAAAAACTCTTTGGTAGCCATATGAAAAGGCACGGTTATATCCTGATAAGCGTCGGCCAGAATAATGTCATATTTCTTGGCATCAGGTGTCGAAAAAAAACTGCGTCCGTCATTTATAAAAACATTTGCCTCATCTTCCTTAAGATTAAAATATTCTGTAGCCAAATCGGCGATTCTAGAATCTATTTCTACCGCATCAGTAGTTACATTAGGAATATACTTTTTAAGCTGTTTCGGAAATGTACCCGTGCCAAGTCCCAATACAAGCACATCCAGCTTTTTTTCGGGGGACATATCTTTTATGAAGTAAGGCGCCATAAGTGCATATTCATAATAGTATCCGGAAAGTGAGCCATCCTTTTTATAAATTGACTGGACACCAAAAGCTACATTAGTTGATAAAATTACTGAGTCATCGGTTTCTTCCACTTGAAGATAATTATATAAAGACTCCCCCTCATATATTATATTGCTTTTCCAGAAAGCATAGGAGTCATTGAAGGGGAGTAAAATAAAAACCAGTAGCAATATTGCGGTTATTGTGTTGCGTAATGCGTTTTTTCTAGTAAATATAAAGTATAGCGCACAAACCACATTTAAAAGAAGAGCAAAGAGTAAGAAGGTCTTGCTTGTCCCAATATAAGGGATAGTAAAAAAGGTCGGTACGAATGTTCCAATTATACTTCCAATGGTTCCCATGGCATATATTTGACCTGCTATACGCCCTTTGTTTTCTGTATCCTCAACACCAAGCTTTACCAGATAAGGAGAAACCATACCTAGAAGTATCATGGGGAGAGAGAAAATTACAAGACATGATAGTGCAGAGCCCATAACTACTAGGTTGCTACCTGGGAAAACTAGCATAAGCAGACCCGCTATTAAGGCTATTAAATATTTACTTACAAATGGGATAATTGCGATCCATACTGAAGCAATCCAGATGTAGAAATAAAGGCGTCCGAGACTCTTATGTTTATCAGCGCTTCTTCCGCCTAAAACATTACCGATGCTCATGCAGATCATAATAAGTCCGATAATAACAGACCACACGATTTGCGATGAACTGAAATAAGGGGCTAATAGTCTTGAACAGGAAAGCTCTACGGCCATAACTGTCATGCCGGATAAAAAAGAAGTAATGTAAAGAATCAGATTATTTTTTTTCATTGATTTTTCTCCTACTCTGTTTCATCTTTAGAGAATATTTTATCATATTTAATGTAATTCATATAATTAATTTGAAAGATAAAGGACCATTGCTGACATAGCCGGAACATCAATCGTATTTCCAGTAAATGCAGATATAGGTTTAATGCCTGCTGTATTTTCGTCAACCACAATATTCCAGATCCCGTTTTGGGGCAAAGTCAAACCTTGGGGATTAATTCCTGCGTTATAAGCCACAAAGATAGTCTTCCATGAATCATGGTGGGCATAATTATTCAGCGAGAATGCTATCGCATTATCGGGGCAGGGATAAAAAACAAGATTTCTTCTAATTTCCTCAGCCTGTATCATGCGGAATGCGGGGTGGGATTTTCTTAGAGTAATAAGTCCCTTATGGTAATTAAATACCTGCTGATAACGGTGTTTTAGCGACCAATCGATTTGGTTAATCTCGTCAGGAAGATTATATGAATTATGCTCGCCTTTTTTTGTTCTCATCGTATCGGTTCCCAGCATAAAAAACGGTATGCCCTGAGAAGTAATGACAATAGCGGATGAAAGATTAACAAGGCGAATATAATCGGCTTCTTTTAAATCAGGCCTGCTGGCAAGTAGCTTATCATAAAGTGTAAGGTTGTCGTGCGAAGCTGCATAATTTACACAATGCCATGGATAGGCAGCCCAGGCATATCCTGAATAATTAACTTTAGTATAGTCAATGCCCGGATGATGTACGGCCCCTGTGACACCGAACTTAACGCCTTCTTTATAACTAAAGTTGCCGGTTATAAATCCGGTACCTTCTTGATGGAAGGCGTCGCCTTTTATAGCATCTCTGGTGTTATCATTAAAGAATCCTACTTTATTAAGCTTTGCCGCATTGGCCTTGGATGAAGCATCATAGCCCTTTAACAGCGAATGGCCACCTGTCCATCCCTCGCCGTAGAGCAGTATTGACGGGCTGATTTTATCGAGAGCCAATCTGATATCATTCATGGTTTCAATATCTATAAGCCCCATCAAATCGAACCTAAAACCATCTATCTTATATTCGCTCGCCCATCTTTTAACCGATGAGACAATGAAATTTCTGACCATTGAACGTTCTGTTGCTACCTCGTTTCCACATCCCGAACCATTAGAGAAATTTCCATGATGATCCTGACGGTAGTAGTACCCGGGTACAAGCTTGTTAAAATCAGAATCAACGGTTTTATAGGTATGATTGTAGACCACGTCCATTACAATTCCGATATTGGCATTTTTTAATGCTTTTATCATTTGTTTCAGTTCAATGATGCGTGTATAACCGTTTTGAGCATCAGTTGCGTATGAACCATCGGGAACATTGAAATTAGTGGGGTCATAGCCCCAATTATATTGATTGTCAGTAGGCTTTGTTTCATCTACCGTAAAAAAGTCAAAAACAGGTAGAAGATGGACATGTGTTATACCCAGCTCAACCAAATGTGATAATCCTGTGGGTATGTTTTCAAAAGATCGGGTGTCCTCTTGAGCAAGGCCCAGAAACTTTCCAGGGTATTGAACTCCGGAACTTGGGTGTATGGTAATATCCCGGACATGAATTTCATAAAGGACAGCATCGGTGGGACTTGTGAGTTCTTTGTGATAAAGATTTTCCCAACCATCCGGATTAGTCAGGTATGGATTTACGACCATACTTCGCCTGCCGTTTACTCCTGAGGATCTGGCATATGGATCGGCAATCTCATAACCTTTACCCATAATCATGGAACTAAAAGTATAGTATAAGCCTGAAATATCGCCATTAATGTAAATTTCCCAAACACCTTTTTCTTTTCGTTCCATTTCAATTACATCCTTAAGGCTTGGACCCGAACCCGTTTCATAAAGGTTCAGAAATATTGATGACGCTGTTGGAGCCCACACCTTGAAGCATGTGTAGTCAGGGCTCCATTGTGCGCCCAAATCATCGACGTCATAGTTGAATAAACTATCAAATTCCGGGGTGTCATATATCATGCCATAATCGACATATCCGTTTCTAAAACCCGGTTTATAAATCATATATATTGAACCGGGGACCATGTCGTTGTCAAGAGACAGGATGTATTCACGAGAGCCTCTGATAGGTGTAACATGCCGTAAAGATAGATTAAGCCCATTTTCAAAAACCTGAAATGGTTCTTGTTCGTGGTTAAAGCTTACAGGTGCCTGAAGAGATACAAAAATCTCTCGGAAGTTTTTGAAGATTGCCTTATCAAAACCGGGAGAAAGATGAATTTCATCTGCAGAGATAAAAATTTCTGAGGTATCTTGAACTAAATAAATATCTTCAGAGGAGGATCTTGCATTATCAGAAAATGAAAAATATCGGTCTATATGAATATCTCTTTCGTGCCATCCTCCCCGGCGAACAATAATACCAATATCATTACTTTTAAATACAGAAACATCGATTTCAGCGATTTTTGATACTTTCCCGGCGTCACTGTTTAAAAGTTCTTGGTTATTGAACATGAAAAGAGAGCCTTCCTGTCCCTTTTCCCATATCCAGAGATCCCAGCCGGTGTAGTCCTGGTCATAGCGATAATAGTGTATTCTAAGCATGTTTTCCTCCCGATAAACGGTATTATAAAGATAATATATGATGCGCCACTTTATGAATTATACCATATACATGAACAATAACTATGTTTGTGAATAACCAAAATAAATATACCTTTTTCTCAGATTATCACTAATACTTTTAATAGAAAAAGGGAACGGTAGTTGACCGTTCCCTTGTAGTTTTTATTAATATATTAGCCTTTAAGTCTTTGCTCCAGAGCTGCGAGCTGGTTGTTAAGTTCCTTAGGAAGCTTAGGACCGTAATTGTTGTAATGTCCTTTAATGGACTCAACTTCTTTGAGCCATTCTTCATTGTTTACATCCAAGATACTTTCCAAGGCTTCTTTTGTGATATCAAGACCTTCTGTATCGATAGCATCAGCAGTAGGCATGTAACCGATAGGTGTCTTAACAGCTTCACCTTCGCCGGATACTCTTTCACAGATCCACTTAAGAACACGGCTGTTTTCGCCGTAGCCCGGCCATATAAACTTGCCTTGCTCGTTCTTGCGGAACCAGTTTACATAGAATAATTTCGGTAGCTTGCTTTCGTCTGATTTCTCGCCGATATCAAACCAATGCTGTAAATAATCACAGACATGGTAGCCGATAAACGGCAACATTGCAAATGGATCACGGCGAACCTGACCGATTTTATCAGAAATAGCAGCAGCAGTAATCTCAGAACCCATTATGGAACCAAGGAATACACCATGCTTCCAGTCAAAGCTCTCATGTACCAGCGGAATAGTGCTGGGACGACGACCACCGACTAGAATTGCTGAAATCGGCACACCGTTTGGATCTTCCCATTCGGGGGCGATAACAGGGCATTGGCTTGCGGGAGCTGTAAAACGAGCATTAGGATGAGCAGCTTTAACATCGGACTCAGGAGTCCAATCCTTCCCGTGCCAGTCAATAGCGTGTTTGGGAGTTGGTTCTTCGATACCTTCCCACCAAACATTGCCATCATCGGTTAATGCAACATTTGTGAATATAGTATTTTTTTCAATACTGTGCATAGCGTTGGGGTTAGAGCTCATTGAAGTACCAGGAGCAACACCAAAGAAGCCTGCTTCAGGGTTGATAGCGTAAAGACGTCCGTCTTTTCCGAATCTTAACCATGCAATGTCGTCACCGAC
>CAYUZC010000160.1:0-5283 GCA_964449525.1 uncultured Ruminiclostridium sp. | reverse complement strand
ATTATATATTTTACAGCTTTTTGTACATCCGCTAAAATGTCCATATCACGATAACGGTTCGCAATCTTTAGTTCGGGTAAGCCATGCTGTCTGACACCGAACACATCACCCGGGCCCCGGAGCTCCAAATCCTTCTCGGAGATTATAAACCCATCGTTTGTACTTGTCATTATATCCATACGCTGTCTGGAAATTTCACTTTTACTTTGATTGAACAAAACACAAAAAGACTTGTATTTTCCTCTTCCTACCCTTCCTCTTAGCTGATGGAGCTGTGAAAGACCAAAACGTTCTGCATTTTCTATCACCATAAGAGTTGCATTAGGAACATTAACGCCTACCTCTATAACCGTTGTTGATACCAACACATCAAGCTGGCCGTTAACAAATCCGCGCATTACTTTTTCTTTTTCTGCGCTTTTCATTTTACCATGTATAAGTCCTACCCGAAGATCTTTAAGTTCATTATCTCTTATACGTTCAGCAAGTCCTTCTGCTGACTCGGCTTCAATTTCTTCAGAGTCTTCTACTAAAGGGCACACAATATATGCCTGCCTGCCCTCAGCAACATTTTTTTTAATAAAAGTATATATTCTCTCCCGGAATGACTCATTTACTGCATAGGTATCTATAGGCTTTCTTTCAGGTGGCAGTTCATCAATTATTGATACATCTAAATCGCCGTATAGAACAAGTGACAAGGTTCTTGGAATAGGGGTTGCAGTCATAACTAGCAAGTCAGGATTTTCGCCCTTTACAGATAGTTTTGCTCTTTGACGTACACCAAAGCGGTGCTGCTCGTCAGTTATTACAAGACCTAGCTTATAAAATTCGGTGTCATCCTCTAATATGGCATGGGTACCAATTAGGACATCTACTTTACCTTCCTTTGTCATGGCCTTTATTTCTTCTTTTTCTTTCTTTTTTGTGCTACCTGTAAGGAGTCTTACTTTTATCCCAAACTGCTCTAAAAGCGGTTCTACACTCTTGTAATGCTGTTCGGCCAGTATTTCTGTGGGAACCATAAATGCACTCTGATACTCGTTTTTAGCAGCTAAATAAATAGCCATAACTGCTATGATTGTCTTTCCTGAGCCAACATCCCCCTGAACCAGACGATTCATTTTTCTGTCTGATTCCATATCATTGCGGATTTCTTCAAAAACCCTTTTCTGGGCTGAAGTGAGCTCAAATGTAAGCTTACTTATAAGAGGATTTATACCTATGGGTTTAAGCTTGTTACCCTTTTGCTCAGTACTATTCCCCTTTGATCTCAAGAGACCCAGTTGAAGAATCAGCAGTTCTTCAAAAACTAAGCGTCTTCTTGCCTGCTCCATATGTTGGAAGCTTTGCGGAAAATGAATCTCCTCATATGAAGAACCAAGCTGACTAAGGTTATAGCTTTCTCTTACATCCTGTGGGAGCGTTTCTTCGAAATTGTCCTTAACCAGACCTATAGCGTTTTCTGTAAGACGCCGTAAATGTGTTTGTGTTAAACCCTTGGTCAAAGAATATACAGGAACTATCCGACCTGTATTTTGCCCAAACCTTTCTACTGTCTCAATTACAGGACTATTCATTTCCAGGCGCATACCGGTCTTTTTTACTTTTCCGAAAAATATATATTCTACTCCATTTTTAAGGCTGTTCTTAATATAGCTTTGATTAAACCAAGTGAGACCTAAAAAAGCTGTCCCATCCGAAACCAGTGTTTTGATAATAGAAAGGTTCCTTCGAGGCCTTGACTCGGACACATCCGATACAAGTGTTGCGCGCACACCGCATTCCTCTCCGTCTTCTATTTCAGTTATTTTTTTTAATATTGATCTATCCTGATAATCTCTTGGAAAGAAGTTAATTGCATCATCAACAGTGCAGATACCAAGCTTAGATAAAAGCTTTGCTCTGGCTTCTCCAACACCCTTTACATACTTTATGGATTGCCCAAATATGACCTCTTGGGGCATGGTTTGATCCTCCGCCACTATGATATTAAATAATATATCATAAAATCATCTGACACGTACAGAAATGAATGTCGGATTTTAAGAATAATGCGAACTAACGCCGTCATTATTCTTCTTATTCTACTTGTTTGTTCTTAACTAGTCGCATGGCGTTAAGAATTGCTAACAGAGCTACTCCAACGTCTGCAAAGACAGCCTCCCAAAGAGTTGCAACTCCTCCGGCGCCCATAGCCAGTACAATTGCTTTTACTATCATGGCCAAGGCTATATTCTGATAAACAACGGTCTTTGTTTTTCTGGCGATTCGTACAGCCTCAGGAATTTTGCTCGGTTCATCGGTCATCATAACAATGTCAGCTGCTTCTATTGCTGCATCAGAACCAGTTCCCCCCATGGCAATTCCAATGTCCGCCCTTGCTATGACAGGTGAATCATTGATGCCGTCTCCCACAAAGGCGATAGCTCCATATTTTTTACGCTCCTCAATTATCTTCTCAAGGCACTCAACCTTCTCATAAGGAAGAAGCTCTGCATATACTGATTTTATTCCAAGTTTTTCAGCGGCAGAATGTGCCGCGTTCTTTCTGTCGCCGGTTAGCATTACAATATCGTCAATGCCCAGACCATACAATTCATCAACAGTCCTTACAGCATCTTCTTTTATTGTATCTTCAAGAGAAATTGATCCCGCAAATTCTCCGTTAATGCCAAGATACATAATGGTTCCGGAACTTTTGCTTTCTTTTATATCAATATTGTATTTACTAAAAAGAGCATAGTTTCCCAAAAGCACTGTTTTCTCAGATACTTTGGCCGAAACACCCATTCCGGCGTGTTCCTCATATTCAGTAATCAGGTTTTTATCAGGCTCTTTTCCATACTTTTTTAATATTGAAACAGCTAATGGGTGAGTTGAAAATGCCTCAGCATGTGTAGCGTAGTAAATAAGCTCTTCCTTCGTAAATCCGTCTTCGTTATTTATATCTGTTACCTCAAAGGAACCATTGGTCAATGTCCCTGTTTTATCAAATACAATTGTTTTGACCTTAGCCAGTGCTTCTAGGTAGTTGCCACCCTTAACAAGTATCCCCCGTTTAGAGGCTGCTCCTATACCACCAAAAAAGCCCATAGGAATGGATATAACAAGCGCACATGGACAGGATACAACTAAGAAGACCAATGCACGATATACCCACTGTTTAAAATCACCGTTAAAAAACAGAGGCGGTATAAAAGCCATCAAAGCTGCAAATCCAACTACCACAGGAGTATAAACAGATGCAAAACGAGTTATGAATCGCTCTGTTACCGCTTTCTTTTGTGAAGAATGCTCTACCATTGAAAGTATAAGGTTCACCGTTGAGTTTTCAAATAATTTTGTGACTTGGACAGTTAAAACTCCGGATAAATTGATACTACCTGATAATATCTCATTATTTATGCCAATCTCTCTGGGAAGTGACTCACCTGTCAGAGCCGACGTATCAATAGTTGAAGACCCTTCAGAAACAATTCCATCTAAAGGAACTCTTTCACCGGGACGAATAAGTATAAAATCTCCTTCTCTTACATCAGAGGGATTAATTCTTTCATATCCTTCCGGAGTTTTTATATTTGCATAGTCGGGTTTTATAGCTAAAAGGTTTTTAATAGACCTCTTTGAATGGTCGACAGCATAGTCTTGAAAGAGCTCACCGATTTGATAAAACATCATAACGGCAGCAGCTTCAGGATATTCGCCTATAACAAATGCACCTATCGATGCAATTGACATTAAAAAATTCTCGTCAAAAATGTTACCCTTAATAATATTTTTGATAGATTTTATCAGCACAGTATGCCCGAAGACAATATAAGTAATAATGAACATTAAAAGCTTTAATACAGGATTTGAAACAAGAAAAAATCCAGTAAAATATAAGATTGTCGCAAATATATAAATTAATAATGTCACCCTCGATATACCGGACTTGTCTTCATTATGGTCATTATCATCATCATTTTGAACCAGCTTTGAACCTGGTTCTATGCGATCCATTATCTTTTGAATTTGTTTTTCAATCTGTGTTAAAACTTCATCATCTGCAACTTCTATTGAAAGCTTTGACAGAGAAAAGTTAAGGTTAGCATAATTCATGCCATCAAGCTTTTTAATTTCTGTTTCAATTTTATATGCACAGTTGACACAGCTTAAATCTTCTAATTCATAGTCTCTCTTAATTGTCATATTTATCACTCGCTATCCTTCCATTATGTGCTTCATACCTATTTCAAATATGTGCTTAATGTGGCTGTCATCCAGTGAATAATATACGCTCTTTCCCGATTTTCTGTAACGCACCAACCTAGAGGACTTTAGTACCCTAAGCTGATGAGAAATGGCTGACTGTGTCATATTCAACAAATATGCGATGTCGCAAACACACATTTCGGATTCGAAAAGAGCCCAAATTATTTTTATTCGGGTTGAATCACCAAACACCTTAAAGAGCTCTGCCAAATCATAGAGATTGTCTTCTTCGGGCATATTATCATGAACTCTTTTTACAATTTCGTCATGAATAATAACTTGCTTGCAGGTAACGGCTTGCTTCTTTTTGTTATCTATACTCATATTAATACCGCCTCTCGATGACAAATAAACGTATGAACAATTGTTCATACGTTTATTATAAAACTACTATTCTTAACATGCAATAAAAATTTTATATTTTATCAGATATTAAGATTTATTCCTCTCCGTGATCCACTTTTCTTATATGCGCTCTTTTAATTTTTCCACTAATAGTCTTCGGAAGCTCATCAACAAATTCTATAATACGGGGGTACTTGTATGGGGCTGTAACATTCTTCACATACATCTGTATCTCATGCTTTAATTCATCGGAAGGTGTATAACCTTTACTCAGAATCACCGTGGCTTTAACCACTGTCCCTCTTATGAGATCAGGTGCACCGGTTACAGCACATTCAACAACGGCAGGATGTTCTATTAACGCACTTTCTACCTCAAATGGGCTAATACGGTAACCGGAAGCCTTAATTACGTCATCATTTCTTCCTACAAACCATAACAACCCGTGCTCATCCTTATACACGACATCGCCTGTGTGATATGTATTGTCATACCATACCTTTTTTGTTGCCTCTTCATTTCGGTAATATCCGGTAAAAAGCCCTACGGGCTTATTTGTGTCCACATCCCTTACAACCAGCTCACCCTCAACACCCTCAGGAACCGTCCTCCCGTCTTCATCCACAATATCAATATGGTAAATCGGGTTTGGTTTTCCCATAGCTCCGGGATCTATATCCA
>CAYUZC010000159.1:349-5292 GCA_964449525.1 uncultured Ruminiclostridium sp. | reverse complement strand
TGACTTCCTTTTTAGGAAGAACATCAAAGGTACCATCGGCTTCCATCTTTTTAAGATCCAGAAGACGATTGATACTCTTGCGAATTGTTTTAAAGTTTGTAAGCATACCACCAAGCCATCTGTTGTTTACAAAGAATTGTCCACAACGTTCAGCTTCTTCCTTAATTGCATCCTGAGCTTGCTTTTTGGTACCGACAAAAAGAATATTTCCGCCGTCCATAACAAGGTCTCTGATGAAGAAATATGCTTCATCAATTTTCTTTACTGTTTTTTGAAGATCAATGATATAAATACCATTTCTTTCGGTGAAGATGTATTCCGCCATTTTAGGG
The DNA here is from genome assembly GCA_964449525.1 of uncultured Ruminiclostridium sp. Taxonomy (GTDB): domain Bacteria; phylum Bacillota; class Clostridia; order DSM-8532; family DSM-8532; genus DTU059. The sequence continues at coordinate 4,960 of CAYUZC010000159.1, read as the reverse complement.
TTCCATCTTCTTGTTTGGTGACCGAAGTGCACACCTGCTTCCAGCAGCTGTTTCATTGAAATTACTGACATAATAATGTCCTCCTTGTTTTTTCCTCCGCCATCTTCTTTTTTGCAAAGGACACAATGAATTATTATTGTGCACACCTCTGTAAATCTGATGACGTGTGTATTAAAATACCCGTAACATTATAGCATACGGGCAGTTTAATGACAAGTGTTGATCTGAATTTGCTACGTTCTTGGCTAATATAATCTTAATCCACATTGGAATCATGGTTTGGGTTTCGTTTAACAAGTATAGCGGCCTTAGTAATCGCAGAAATAACATCTACTTCAAATTGTGCTTTTAGGTTATTTATTTTAGAATATATCTCACCCTTCTGCGTAACAATATACTGAGGAGGCAAATCATTCAAGGATTTTGCGGCTATATCATATTTACATCGTTCACAATTACACACTTTAATATCCTTTAGGATATCTTCCATTGCACTTAAAACGATTTCTTCCATATAGTTTTTCATTTGATGCATATAATAGCCCTCCTGTATTGTTTTATCTAAATTCTAGCATATTATTCTAAAAAAATATACCATACTTTTCTACAATTTATCCTTATACTCTATGTTTTTTATGAAAGGTTTTTCAAATATACGTTTGAATGTAATAAAGAACGGTTCATCCAAATCTATTGGTTTTACAAGTATAGAATAAATACCTTTTAAATTTCCTCCTAAAATATCTGTAAATAGCTGATCGCCAAGAATAGCAACTTTATCAAAAGAAAGGTCCATTAATTCTACCGCTTTTTTTAAAGCACCACCTAAAGGCTTATGTGCTTTATATATATACTCAATGCCTAAAGGTTTACAAAAGAGATCAACCCTTTTTTTTCGTCCATTTGAGACAATAACTGATTTTATCCCATATTGATTAAGCAGTTTGATAAATGTGATAACCTTCTCATCCGCGTCCTTAATATGTGTTGCAACCAAAGTATTATCAATATCAAGAATGAGTCCAAATATACCTTTACTTTTAAGCATTTCTGGTGTTATATCAGAGATTGAACTTATATAAGCATCAGGGTTTAAAAGTTTTTTCATCTAATCCTCCGTAGTTTATTGATTCTATTCTTAATGATTTGCTGACATTCTTAGCTTACAATAGATAAAAAAAAGGCGCAACCAAATAAAAAATTAAATATATATAGTTCAATATTATATACGTAAAGATGCGGAAATAGCCATTGAAATTATTGTTTTTATAGTAAAAATATGATATATTGTTGTCAAAAATATTAATTGAGGAGGTCGCTCAATGAAACCATCTGCAATTATCGCCAAAACATTCCCCTTTATGCTGATTCGTTTACTTGCCTATCTAGTCTTTTTTATCGGTATCTGTATTTATACTGCTATAGTGGTTTGGATTCTTGGTGCAATTAAACCTAAGGGATTCTTTGCATTCGTAAGCTTCGCAATATTTGGTGGCGGAGGCTGGGCAATTTACAGATTTGTCAGAGACTATATAAATTATATGATTAAAGCAGCCCATGTTGCTGTTGTGGCCGATATGGCCATTAAAGGTGGCGTGCCGGAAGGCTTTAATATGTATAATTACGGTGTTAGCAAAGTAAAAAAATTCTTTGTAGCATCGAATGTTCTTTTTGCAGTTGACCGACTTGTAAGTGGTAGTGTAAGACAAATACAGCGCGTTTTTGGTGGCATTGGTGAATTCTTGAAATTCATCCCGGGAATAAAAGGACTTACTCAAATACTAAATATGTTTGTAGACATAATTTTAAATTATCTTGATGAATGTATTATGGCATATATTTTCTTAAATGAAGGACAAAATGTTTGGAAAAGTGCAGCAGATGGTGTAGTTTTATATGCACAGAACTGGAAGACAATACTTAAAACCGGAGGGAAAATTCTTTTATTCCTACTTATTTTCTCTCTTATTGCCTTTTTAATCTTCCTGCCAATTTCAAAGGGAATATTTGGTGGCGTAGATAGTCTTGAGAGCGGACTTGCAATGCCAATAGCATGGGCTATTACTATAGCATTTGTACTAGTATTGAAATGGGCAATCCTTGATTCCATCATCATGATTTATATGATGTGTGGCTATCTCAAAGTAGCTTATGGTGCTCAACCAAGCTATGACCTTTATGGCAAGCTACAAGGCATGAGCAAGAAGTTTAAAGAACTTTTCGGAAAGTCTCAGGAAGCTCAAAATACAGGAGCCAACCCGGCTTCCGGTGCTCCGGTATAGTTTGATATAAGCGTGTTATGGTTAGAGAGGGTGCCAATATGGTACCCTCTTTTTATAATGACATAACCCGCTTAGTTCTCGTTATAACAACATTTCTTTAAAAACCTTATAATCTGTAACCGGAGCTTTGCATGAATGTTTTTCACAAACATATACTGCGGTTTTTCCCGGTGTAATCTTATATGAATTTAAGAACGGAGATATTTCATTCAAAATTTCATCATCTTTACTGTAAACCATAGAAACAGAAAAAGGTCTGAATTTCTCCTTAATAATCTCTGTATAAGGCCTTGCATTCTCCAATGTATCGGTTGATATTATTATTTCCTGTCCCTTAGAAAAGCCAAATAGTAGTGCCATTAAGCTATATGAATGGCTGATTGGCTGTGCTGTAATACTATCGGAGAAAGTCTTGAGTATTTGATGAGCCCTTTCCTCTAGCTCATATTTCCCTGTGAGGCGACTTAACTTTATAAAATTTAAAGCAGAAACTGAATTACCGGATGGAATTGCACCATCGTATACTTCTTTCGGCCTTGTAATCAATTGTTCACCGTCATTTCCGTAAAGAAATAACCCCCCGTTGTCTTTATCCCAAAATAGTTCTAATAATTCATCAGAAAGTGAAAGGGCCCTTTTAAGATAAACTGCTTTATAGGTTGTTTCGTATAGTTCAATCAATCCAAGTGTTAAAAAAGCATAATCATCCAAGTATGCAGGATGTCCAGTTGCCTCATCTCGATATACGGCAAGTAATCTTCCGTCATTTCTAATTAAATTATTAAATATAAAATCAATAGCATTAATAGCAGCTTGAGTAAATATATTTTCCTCAAGAACCCTTCCTGCAATAGCCATAGCCACTATCATAAGCCCATTTAGTGAAGTAAGAATCTTATCATCCTTAAGAGGATGAATTCTTTTTTCCCTGTATTTAAAAAGCATATCTCGGGCGACTTTTAAATTATTAATATTTTTATAGTCTAATTTATTGTTAATTAGGTTAGGGATGCTCTTTCCTTCAAAATTTCCTTTTGAGGTTATATTATAGAAAGAAGCATACGCTCTTCCCTCCTCTTCCCCCAGGATCGAGTTTATTTCTTCAAGCTCCCACAGATAAAACTTACCTTCTACGCCCTCTGAATCTGCATCCTCGGCACAATAAAAGGCACCTTCGGGAGAAGTCATATCTCTTAATATATAGGTCAAAATATCCCGGGCAATTGAGCCGTATTCTTCTTTTTTTGTAGCCTGATAGACTTCAAGATAAGCTATAGCCAAAAGTGCATTATCATACAGCATTTTTTCAAAATGCGGAACCAGCCATTTATTATCAGTTGAATATCTGCAAAAACCAAAACCAATATGGTCGTATATACCGCCTCTATACATTGAATCCAAAGTCTTTTCAACCATCTGTAGAGCTTTAGGGTTGTTTGCTCGCTTCCAATATCTTAATAGAAACATAAGATTATGGGGTGTTGGAAATTTGGGCGTATGACCAAAGCCTCCATATGTGGCATCAAAATACTGTTCAAAATTAAAAAATGCCTCGTCAAATATGTCTTCTGAAATACTCTCCATACTTGCTTTGCGATTACGTGAGATATATTCTGTAATTTTATCGCCGGATTCTAAAATATGCTTTCTGTTATTTGTCCATTCATTAGAGATAGCCTTTAGAATGGTCATAAGGCCTTGCATCCCCATCTTATCATTCTTCGGATAGTAGGTTCCCGCAAAAAAAGGCTTTTGATCATGTGTCATAATTATCGTGAGAGGCCAACCACCGCTTCCGGTAAGAGCTTGACACACATTCATATAAATAGTGTCAACATCGGGCCTTTCCTCCCTATCGACCTTTATCGATACAAAATGTTTATTTAGATAATCTGCAACCTCAATATCCTCAAAGCTTTCACGTTTCATTACATGGCACCAATGACATGTGGAATAACCTATGGAAAGAAAAATGGGCTTTTCTTCAAGCTTTGCTGTATCAAATGCCTCTTGCCCCCATGGGAACCAATCGACCGGGTTATATGCGTGCTGAAGTAAATAGGGTGATTTTTGATGTATTAGTCTATTCGATGTGTGGGTCTCACTCATATACGCTTCCTCAATTTCATATCAATTCTATCTTGGTTGATAAATAATTTACCCAAATGCAGTGTATTTCATTTATGAAAATTAATACTTTCCGTTTTACAGCCTCCATCTCGTTTTTTATATCGTCCAATATAGTCTCATCAAAGCCCCACAACTTAAAAACCGCTGCCAGAGCCTGGTGCTCCGGCGGCGGTTTGCTTCGAGTAGCTATTTGACACTT
>CAYUZC010000159.1:0-339 GCA_964449525.1 uncultured Ruminiclostridium sp. | reverse complement strand
GTGCTGTAATAGATATGGCGATTTCTCGTTTATCAATCTATTGGGTACAACATTATTGTTAGTCATTTTATCCTTCCTTCATAACATATTTCATTTGGTATATATTTAAGATACTACCAAGAAGGCAATATCTTTATGGTATTTTTACTTATATGCTATCCAAGCTGACTCACTTATCTCCTTATTTTTCTATAGTATTATATACTATTGTAATATTATTCATTCTTTTAGCTGCACCAGAAGCTCCCCTAGATTCGTGTTCAGGAAAATTCGTTGCCATCAGCATTGCTAGACGTCAAAGTTTGCATGAGGGCAAAGAAATGTTTAGGCTCACCGGTA
>CAYUZC010000158.1:0-5309 GCA_964449525.1 uncultured Ruminiclostridium sp. | reverse complement strand
AAAATAAAATGCTTGTGTCCATACCATCGCAATTAATAAGACCGCCTACATAATGTAAGCGGTCTTTTTTGTTTCTATTAGTCTTATTTATTTTTTAGATTAAACCAAGCATCAAGTCCGGGATATTCTGCAATTTCGCCTAGCTCTTCTTCAATTCTTAACAATTGGTTGTACTTAGCAACACGGTCAGTTCTTGAAGGAGCACCTGTCTTGATCTGTCCTGAGTTGGTTGCAACTGCGATATCAGCTATTGTTGCATCCTCGGTTTCACCGGAACGATGTGAAGTAACAGCGGTATAACCTGCACGGTTAGCCATTTCAATAGCTTCAAGGGTTTCGGTCAAAGTACCGATTTGATTAACCTTAATCAAGATAGAATTAGCTACGCCCATTTCAATACCCTTCTTAAGGCGAACGGTATTGGTAACGAAAAGATCGTCACCAACGAGCTGAACTTTCTCACCCAGTTTTTCGGTAAGAAGTTTCCATGCAGCCCAATCCTCTTCTGCTACGCAGTCCTCTAGGGAAATAATCGGGTATTTGTTGCACATATCTTCCCAGAAAGCGACCATTTCTTCTTTGGTCATCCATTTGTCAGCTTTCCACCAGTAGTACATTCCTTCTTTGCCTTTTGCCTTTGCTTCCTCATACATCTCGGTAGCTGCAGCGTCAACTGCAAGACGGAATTGTTCACCGGGCTTAAAGCCTGCTTTTTCAATAGCTTCGATGATTACCTGGAAAGCTTCTTCGTCAGACTTCAGGTTAGGAGCAAAACCGCCCTCATCACCTACGGCTGTGGAATAGCCCTTGCTCTTAAGAACACTTTTTAAATTGTGGAATATTTCAGCACACCATTGAAGTGCTTGTTTAAAGCTTTCAGCACCAACAGGCATAATCATGAATTCCTGAATGGTTACTGAACTGTCAGCGTGCTTACCACCATTGATGATATTCATCATAGGTACAGGAAGAACCTTGGCATTAGTTCCGCCAATATACTGATAAAGGGAAAGTCCAAGTGCTTCAGCAGCGGCCTTGGCAACTGCTAGGGAAACACCTAAAATAGCGTTTGCACCAAGCTTACCCTTATTATCTGTTCCATCAAGATCGATCATGGTTCTATCAATAAGAATCTGATCAAATACGTTCATTCCAACTACTTCGGGAGCAATAATGTCATTTACATTATCAACAGCCTTTTCTACACCCTTGCCCAGGTAACGCCCCTTGTCACCGTCACGAAGCTCAACAGCCTCAAAAGCGCCGGTAGATGCTCCGGAAGGAACTGCTGCGCGCCCTAAAAATCCACCTTCAACGATAACTTCTACTTCAATTGTGGGGTTTCCGCGAGAATCAAGAATCTCTCTTGCAAATACATCTTCGATTTCTAAATATTGTTTCATATAATAAACTCCTTTCCATTGCTTGTTAAATTAATAACCATATTATAGCATACCTTAAGATACCTTTCTTGTAAAGGTACAGCTTGTTAAATTTTGTGTATGATTTGCTTTCTTATGGCTACAGTTTGATGTCCTTCGTGTTATTTTAACACTAACTTAAAACTTTATTCCAACCAATATGTATGACTGTTTCGCACATATATTATATGGGACTTTATTTTACAATTTTCCTCAAAGTCTTATAGATGAATAATACAACAAGAGAGTTTCCGCCGGATTTTATAAGATTGAATGGAATAATAATCGGCAAAATACTTGCCTTAACTACTTCGATAGGCTGTCCCCAATATCTAACGGTAAAAAAAAGATTTGCGGGGATCATTATAGCCGTCATGGCAATACAACCAAAAACCAAAGCTATAAAAGCTCCCTTTCGCGTTTTATTATATTTGTAAATAATTGATGAAACCAAAACCAAAGTGCCTGTTGGAATTACATGCATCACAAAGCCCACCCATCCGCTGCCTGCACTTACTGTAATGGCTTGAATCAATGCTGTTACAACAGTAATAATTAAACCAGCTATAGGACCGTAAACAAATCCGCCAATTAAGATGGGTATGTCAGCCGGATCATATTCCAGCCATGGTGCGGCAGGGATAATGGGAAAGTGGATTAGCAGTATCAATACCATTGATAGTGCGGCTAAGATAGCCATCGTACACATTTTTCTGACCCCGAGTTTCATAAAAACAACACTCCTTCTTCGGGCTTTGCCCTTTTAAATTGTTTTTACAATACAATCCGAGGCTACGGTATTAAAAAAGCTCCCAAAGCAAGCTCAGGGAACTATAGATAATAATCTCTATAATCTTCTTTCATCCAGACTTTACTGTCGGCTCCGGAATCTAACCGGATCATGCTAAAAAGCTCGCGGGCTCGTGGTTTGGCCACATCACCGCCGGTAGGGAATTACGCCCTGCCCTGAAGATTGTACTGTATTTAATTGAATTAATTATAGTTTATACCTATATCATTGTCAATATGACTCCTAATTTTATCTCTCCACATTCAATCTATTATTTTACTCTTTTAATGGCTCTTATTTCTACCTCTTGATTATCTACTCTTGAAGATAATTCAATTATTTGCACTTTTATTTCCTCTTGACCCTCGGCAAGCTGCCTATATCCTTCTAAAGCCGCCTTAATATCAGGTTTAATATCGTTTTCAATGGTAATTTCAATTTTATCCAAGCGTTTGTCAACCTGGTCTAATCGGTTGTCAACCTGGTCTAATCGGTTATCAACCTGGTCAAATCGGTTATTAACCTGATCAAAGCGGTTATTAACCTGCTCAAAGCGGTTATTAACCTGATCAAAGCGGTTATTAAACTCATTATACATCTGTGTTAAGAGTTCAAATGTTTTATCTTCCATATAGGACTACCCCTTTTGTAAGATTCTTTATTATCATTATACATCTTAAATTGTACTAATGTAAAACAATTTAAACAATTTATTCCACAATATTCCTAATAAATTTTCAACGCAAAAGCCGGGCAAATTGATGAACAGTAGCCACACAGCACGCACTTATCATAGTCTACTAAAATCTTTCCGTTCTCTAATGATAGAGCATTCTGTTTACAGCGTCTGACGCACTTTCCACATTTCTCGCACCAAAAATCTACATGAAGCTTTTTTTTATTTGACGGTTGATAATCCTTTACCTTTTCACCTGCATGCTCCAGATCATTAAAGAGCCCCACATTCATACGAACCTCCTCGATGCTTTGCATTCCAAGAGCTATCGAGTGCAGATACGGTATTGATGTAACAAACTCAAGACATTTTTTGAAGGAATGCAGAAGATTTCCTCCTCCGAAGGGCTTCATTCCGTAGATTGCTTTACCATTGTCATTAGCTTCTTTGATAGCTTCGAGCATCTCATCCATTGTTCCATCGCAAATACCCAGTCCTTTTATATTGGTAATTGGATGAATTACATCAATTTCAGGAATATTAGCTGCTGCCCGGACAGCTGCAATATGATGAGTAGAGATTCCTACAGCCTTAATAATCCCCAGTTGCTTAAGCTCAAGATAGTAATCCAAAGCTTCCCTATGGCCTCTTATAGTGTGTTCGCTTTCCTGCTCATGCATAAGAAAGCAGCCTATGCTGTCCAAACCAAGCTCTGTTAATGCCCTGTCTACAGTTTTTTTGGCTCCTTCTCTGTCATATGCATAAGATTTTGATGAAATAATCGGCTTGATTCCGGTTATATCCATAGCCCTCTTAATATGTGGGTATGTATCATATAAATCAGCGGTATCTATAAAGTTAACTCCTAAACGGAAGGCCTCAGCAATTACTTCTCCGCCTTCCTCAACGCTTAGATTTTTCTGTAGTGGCCCTATTACAAGACCGCCGAAGCAAAGTCTTGATACCATTAGGCCGGTATGCCCCAGTTCCCTGTATTCCATAGTTCTTCTCCTGATTCCATAAGTCGCTTCGCTCCTTGAAAACAGTGCAACGACCTTCAAAAAAAGCGCCCTTAGGCGCTGTATTTTAGTATGCCGGTCTATTCGTCTTTCAGATAGAACCGCACAAGCTCTTCGAGCAGCTCATCCCTCTCAATTTTTCTTATTAGGCTCCTCGCGTTGTTATGACTGGTTATATAAGTAGGATCGCCCGACATAATATAGCCTACAATCTGACTTATGGGATTATATCCTTTCTGCTGCAAAGCCTCGTAAACAGTAAACATAATCTCACGGGCCTGATCAGATTTATCCTTATTAAAATCAAATTTCATTGTCCCTGAATTCATATTGCACCCGCTTCCTTTCCGAACATTATCCGGATTTGAGATATATTCTAATATTAATACATACAAATTTTTAAATCAAGCTATATCATCAAACCGTAATAAAAGATACTGTTCCTCTCATGCGTTCGCCCTTAATTGAATCAAGTCTTACACTTATTATTTCCCCGGAATTTACATTCTCAACCTTAACTGCAACAGGAATATAATTAGACGTCAAACCCTCCATGTCACCAAGGCTTCCTTCAATTTCCTTCTCCAAAATAATATCGGCTTGCCTGCCCAAATATTTCTCAAAAACATTATTTCTCATCTGGTTTGCCAGTTCAATCAGCTGTTTGCTTCGCCTTTCCTTCATACCGGGTTGAATCTGGTCAGGAAATTTTGCAGCTGCGGTTCCCTTTCGGGGCGAATACTTAAATACATGTATCCACAAAAAGCCCATTTCCTTGCAAAAATCATAAGATTGAGAGAATTCCTCATCGGTTTCCCCGGGAAAGCCTACCATCACATCAGTGGTAAAGGTTACATCGGGTATTTTTTCCCGCAACAGATTCACTATTTGTCTATAGTCTTCCGGAGAATACTTTCTGTTCATTCTCCGGAGAGTATCTTTACAGCCGCTTTGCAATGAAATATGAAAATGGGGGCATAGCTTGGGTAAATCCTTGATTCCCTCAATAAATTCAGGTGTAAGAAACATGGGTTCCAATGACCCCAAACGTATTCTCTCAATCCCCTCAACTGCGTGTAACTCTTTTATAAGGTCGGACAGGCCAACATTGTTTTTTTTGTCATTATAAGAAGTAAGGTGTATACCCGTTAATACTATTTCTTTAAAGCCATGGCGAGCAAAGCTTTTCGCCTCTTTTATAACATCTTTGATTTCCCTGCTGCGAACAGGCCCTCTGGCGTAGGGTATTATGCAATATGAGCAGAATTGATCACAACCGTCCTGAACCTTCAAGAATGCTCTGGTGTGGCCTTCATAGGTCTCAATAGGCAATTCCTCATAATCCAAAAGAGTCTTTCTCTCGTTTACATACTGCTTTTTCTCATCTTTTTGAGTGTTCTCCA
>CAYUZC010000157.1:0-5312 GCA_964449525.1 uncultured Ruminiclostridium sp. | reverse complement strand
CACATTACTTGACACATAGATTATTAAACACTAATCTAATATTAATATGGATAATGAGGTAATAAGATGAATAATTACAAATATGATGCTTTCATTAGTTACCGTCATAGTGAGCTTGACAAAGCGGTTGCGGAAAGGTTGCACAGGCAACTCGAAACCTTTAAAATTCCAAAGAGTATAGCTAAAATATTAGGTAAAAAGAGAATTAATAGAGTATTTAAAGACCGCGATGAGTTACCTACCTCATCAAATCTTGCTGACAATATCTTCGCAGCATTGGAATCCTCCGAGTATTTAATAGTAATATGTTCTCCCAGAACTCCTCAATCAAAATGGGTATTAAAAGAAATTGACACTTTCAAGGAGCTCCACAGCCAAGATAAAATTCTTGCCCTTTTAATTGAGGGTGAGCCAAATGAATCATTCCCGGAGCAACTACGTTTCGTAAAAGAAACCAAGACTTTGGAAGATGGATCGGTAATAGAATCTACGGTAGAGGTAGAGCCCTTAGCCGCAGATATTAGGGCTACAACGGAGAAAGAAATGTTTAAGAGGCTTAAGACCGAGCTCTTGCGCCTACTTTCCCCTATGCTTAATTGCAGCTACGATGACCTTAAGCAACGTCATAAGGAGAGGTTAATAAAGACTGTTCTTACAGCTTCCATATCATTATCTTTATTTTTTCTTCTCTTTGGCTCTTTTAGTACGTATCAGGCCTTCCAAATTAATCAAAAATCACAGGAAATCAGTAAAAAATCTGAAGAAATAAATCAAAAATCCATTGAAATAAATCTAAAAAACATAGAAATAACCGCCCAAATAAAAGAGACCCAAATCGGCCAATCAAGATATCTGGCTGATATTGCAAAAAGATATTTTGAAAGCGGGGATAGATATAGAGCTATTTTGGCCGCACAGAAAGCTCTTCCTAAGAATATGGAAAATCCAGAAAGACCATATGTACATGAAGCAGAGTATGCGCTGTCAAAAGCGCTTTCGGTTTATGAAACGGATTACTACTTTGACGGCGATATAGTATTAGATCATGATTTGGCTGTTAGATATTTTGATATAAGCCCTGACGGTAAAACATTGATGACCGCCTGTGCAAACGGTTATATTTATTTTTGGAATATCGAAAACGGAAAGCCTATTGGTAAGGTGTTTACTAATCAAGCTGGTTACATGGATGGCGATATTCTTTTTATTGATAATAGCACCATTATTGCCGTAGCATCGTCTGAATCGAATTATGAAAGCTACATCGCTTGTGTCGATATCTATGGTAATCCTATATGGCAGATTACCGATTATGCATCTAAACTGACATACTCGGCAGATAAGAAAATTATTGCCTACTACAGCCTGGGAAAAGTTGGCTTTATTGATGTGAGTTCCGGCAGCATCTTTAATACTATTGATGTTGAAATCTTAATGAAGGCGGCGTCTGATTCAAGCCTAGAATACGTATCATGTATGGCTTTTAGCAAAAACAGTGATTTTCTGGCTGTAGGTACTTCTGTCGGAAGGGCCTTCGTATTTGATATGGAATCATTCTCTTTAATCAGTACATATAAAACAAAATATAATAATATATCAGATATCGATTATTCTGAAGATGGTTCCCTTGCCGCTATTTCAAATTTTTTTGGTGAAGATCTTGGCCTGTTCGATCCGGGAAAAGGTTCTCTTGATATATTTTATCCCGATAGTAAAAAATCTTCCATTGTGTTCGCTGATTCTTATATAGGAGATGCTTCATTTTTTCCATCATATCCAACAAAACTGGCTTTGGTGGAAGGTGAGATAATTAAAGTGGTTGATATTAAAACAGGCGTCACTGAAACTAAATGTATCCATGGCGATTCAGTGTCTGATTATCAAATAATCGATGATATGATATTATCATCCTCCTACGACGGAACAATAAAATTGTGGTTGATGGACAATAGTATAAATGAGTTAACTAATTACCGTATAAGCCGAAACGATTCTATTTATCATGTAGCTCATACAAAGGGTAAAATTATTTTTTCATTATGGAACTCAAATAAGGTATATATATATAAACCAATTGTTAATGAAAATACTAAAGCTTTGGAAGGTCACAATAATGCAATACATAATGCAGTTTTATCACAGGACGGTAAGCTTGCACTTTCTTATACTTATGACAACAGCGAACTTTTTCTTTGGGATGTAGTAAATAATAAACTATTACGCTCAACAAATTATAATGACACTATTTCAAAAGTTTTATTTGTTGAAGATAATAGCATGATTTTAATAGCTTTTGATTCAGGAAACTTAAAGGCAATTAAGACCTCTGACCTTTCAGTTGTCTCTGAAATCCAGTCAAAATCTTATTTTGACTTTTATACAAATAACGACTTATCACTTTTAGCCATACCATCATATGACGAAATAACTATTTACTCTATTCCGGATATAAAGATTATAGATGTTATTGATTATAGTAGTATTGATCATTGCGCTTTTATAGGTGATGATAAGTTATTTATTATTAATAAATATAACATGGCAAACATTATTGATATAAAGTCAAAGGATGTGCTTTTCAATATTGAGGACGAGAACATTACGAACGGTATTATCAGCGATGACGGAAAAATGTGTATCCTCTCATATAAAAATAATAGTATCAAGATTTATGATATTAAAGATACCGTTAATGAGAAAACTTCCATGGATAATCTTTTTGCCGAAGTTTCTGTGCTACTTCTAAGCCCTGATAAAAAGCTATTATTCGTTCAGTTTACAGATGAAAGCATTTCAATATTTGATACCGAAAAGGGTAATCTCATGAAAACAATTGATAAGGAACAATTCTCTACTACCCTAAAAAATGTTGTGATTAGCAAAAACAATGATAGACTGGCCCTAATAGGTATTTCGTGTTCACATATACTCGATACTGCTACATTAAATATCCTGGCAACTGCAGAGTTTGCTGATATAAACAATGATTTTACACATATCATATCAACAGGAAGAGGTTCTACCACGCTATATATAATGCCATTCTATACAACAAAAATGTTGCTGGATGAAGCAAATAGGCAACTAAATGGCAGAACTCTTACTGAAAAAGAAAAGGCTGAGATGTTTATCAATTAATAGCTCCTTGAGTTTCAATAGTCACTTTTACATCCACATCAAATTCTATTTCAGGATATTTTTTTTCCCAATCAATAGTTTTAAAATAAGCATTTTCCTTTGATCTTAACATTTCCGCAAACCCGATTGGATCTGCTCCGATATCTTGGAGATATGAAAGAGTTTCCTCACAATCATTTTTCATTGACTTGGAAACTTTCTCCTCAACCTCTTTCTTGTTCTTAGAATCATCCAGGTGATGTTTATCGTCATATTCATCCAGTGTTGATATATAATCAAGACTAATGCTGATTTTAGGTATATCGCCCGTCGTATCAATTTCCACTTTTCGCTTGACCAACTTAAACAATAAGGCTATTCCGCTTTTTATCTCATCTTGTTTATTCTGGTTGTCCTCCCTGTAATAATAACCAAAATTAATTTTTTTACCCATTAGTGCATTTAGTATTCCTGATTTTACAATATCAAGATTGCCAACCATTTTGTCGGCTTTAAACAAGGCTGTTCCCAATATTTCAATTTCTTTTTCATCATATCTCATATAGATTGCGATAGGGTCAATAGTTTTACAATGCTGCATTATTGCAAAATCATAAACTCTTACTTCAGGGGCGGAAGTTCTTTCCCTTGCATCATTAATAAGGTCACTGACATAAAAAGCAACTCTGGTTTTATCTTTATACTCCAGACCCATCTCAAACATTTCCAGAGGGCTGCCATCTACCACTGTAATATTAGCTAAAAGTGGGTTTTCCGGACTTCTTATAAAAACATCCAACAAATCGCCTATTCCTCTTTCCGCAAGCTCTCTTGAAAAGTGTATCTGCTGGGTTTTCCCTCCCTCAATTTTTTTCCCTGAAGAATTTCGTATTTTATCCCTTGCTTCTCTTAAAAGTGGGGTTGTTGTAGAAAGTATTTCTATTTTCTGCTCTATTTCCTCTTCAACAACGGGCATTGTTAAGCTGTACAGCAAATCTTTATCCTCATTTAGTTCCAAACCAATTTGAAGTACGAATCCGGTTTTTTCAAATATTTTCTGATCCCAGCAGCCACATAAAAAAACCGTACTTAAAAATACTATTAACACTAAAACTCGTTTTACTACTTTATTCATTTTCCACAACCCCATTTTTTTTAAACATTGATAATACAAGGCATAGGATAAGAAATACTACTACTCCTATACCACTATAATTAATAATATCTAAAAAAATAAAAGCTTTATTTATATCATCTGTAATTAAACTTAAACCAATAACTGCAAATATGAATAATCCATATACAATACGACTTTTCTTAAGTTTAAATATCTTTCCTATACTATAATAAGCTGCCATCATGTAAGCTCTTATTGAACAACCCATGGCTACGAACCACGCGGTAACTAAATATAAATCCACCCTTTCAATAATTGGAGCATTATAAACCCTTGATAGGTTAAAAAGAGGTATGTTAAGCACTGCGAGAAAATTCTCCCCAAATGTAGCAGTGCAAGCTATAACTATGAGCATTATAAATAGCATGGTAAATAGATTTGCATATACATGCCATTTTAGGGCATTTTTCTTATCACTTATCTCCGGATAAAAAATAGCTATCAATTCCAACCCAATAAAAGCGAAAAAGCTGGTTTTCATACTGGATAACAACGGTAAAAAACCTGTTTCACCAATCGGAAGCAGAAACGAAAATCGCATCTCCTTCACTATTAAAATAACGTATATAATTGCTATTATATATGCGAACATCGTCACCAGTTTGAAGCGTGCAACAGTCTTTAATCCTTGCCAAACCATGTAGATGGAAGGCATAATGATTAATGGGGCCATAACTATTGAAGGAGTAAGCGGAAATAATGTTATCTTCAGATAAATTAAAAAAACCATTAAGCCACCGGAAGCTGCAAATAGTAGATAAAGAAAAATAAGAGTATTAGTAATCACTCCTGCAATTTTACCAAAAAGTAGCTTATTAATATCATATATACACTTATCAGAATATCGTCTTAATAAAACTACAATTAATGAGCCTATGAAGATTGCAACAATTCCTGTTGCTAACACTGAAATCCACCCATCATGGCCTACTTCCTTGGCCAGTAACGCAGGTAGCATTATTATGCCAATGCCGGTCTGGCAAACAAAGGTAATCCTAGACATTTGTTTGGATGTTAA
>CAYUZC010000156.1:0-5322 GCA_964449525.1 uncultured Ruminiclostridium sp. | reverse complement strand
AGAGGATGAAAACCATGAAGTCATCTATGAGTTTAAAAATGATGATGAAGAAGTTATAAAGAAATCTCAAAAAGAAGCAGAAAAGTTCATGAATATTGAAATTGGTGCAGTTATATCAGGATTACCTATGGGTAGTAGTGTCGGCGGGAGTGGGCACATAACATTGGTTTATCCCTATAATGCCATAGATTCTTTCTTGGGAGAAGAATACAATGAGAGATACGTATTCATGTATTTTAAAGCAGATAACCATAAAGTAGCTTATGAAAAGATGTATAAAGCTCTTGATGAAAAAGAACTTACGACTTCTGAACTCTACGATTATGCCGAAATGACCGAATCAGATAAGGCATTAATAACGGTTATAAATATTTTTTCTTATGGCTTCATTGTGCTGATTTCCCTTATAGCGGCGGCTAATGTATTTAACACTATTTCGACCAATATAGGGCTTCGTCGTCGTGAGTTCGCCATGCTAAAATCTATAGGAATGACGCAGAAGATGTTTAACAGAATGATGAATTATGAATGCCTGCTCTATGGCATAAAAGGATTAGCCTATGGTATCCCTGTGTCAATAGGTGTTACATGGCTAATATATAAGAGTATCCTATATGGACTGGAAACAGGGTTTTTTATTCCATGGTACAGTCTTGTAATTGCCGTGGGTAGCGTCTTTGCAGTTGTCTTTGCCACAATGATTTATTCCATGCAAAAAATTAAAAAGGATAACCCAATAGACGCATTGAAGGATGAAAACATGTAATAAAATTTTTGCTGTTGTTTTTACTTGACTTGTAATTATGATGTGGGATTATTTCATAATACTTTAAAACAGAATATTGAAATGGTATAATCATATAAAATACGAATCCATATTTGTTGTGTGCAAAGATGCTTCGTATTTTATTTAATGTGCATGAATTGATTAAATTTCTGAAAGACCGCTACATATGGGAACTAATATTGAAAAACATAATTAAGGAGATTAAGCATGAAAAAATGTATTGTTGCGCCCGACTCATTTAAAGGTTCAATGAGTGCTATCGAGATTTGTGCTATTGCTCAAGAGACAATAACAAAGTTTTATCCGGATTGTGAGGTTAAATCTATACCTGTAGCTGATGGAGGCGAAGGTACGGTTGATTGCTTTCTTCATGCCCTAGATGGAGAAAAAGTTGAGATAACGGTAAATAACCTTTTTATGGAGCCTATAAATACCTATTATGCCAAAATCGGAGATACAGCCATCATCGAGATGGCCTCAGCTGCAGGGCTTCCTTTGGCTGAAGGCCGAGCAAATCCGGCTATTACTACCACCTATGGTGTAGGCGAGCAAATACGCCATGCTGTAGAAAACGGCGCAAAAGAAATTTTATTGGGGCTAGGGGGAAGTGGCACAAATGATGCTGGATGCGGGTGTGCAGCAGCTATGGGAGTCATATTTAAGGATGAAAGCGGAAAGAGTTTTATTCCTACTGGAAACACTTTGACCAGAATAGCGACCATTGACATAAATAAGGCAAAGAGCTTGCTGAAAGGCTGTAGACTAACAGCAATGTGTGATATTGATAATCCAATGCATGGACCTAAAGGAGCAGCCCATATCTTTGGGCCACAAAAGGGTGCCGATGAAAAGATGGTATTGGAATTGGATGAACAGCTTGCTTATATGGATAAAAAAATCCAAGAGATGCTCGGAATATCTATGACAAATTTTCCCGGAGCCGGCGCGGCAGGGGCCTTTGGAGCTGGTGCGGTAGCCTTTTTGGGGGCTACACTAAAACCCGGGATACAAGCAGTCTTGGATACAGTAAATTTTGACGAATTGATAAACGGTGCTGATTTGGTATTTACAGGCGAAGGCAAATTAGACAGCCAAAGCTTAAGAGGCAAGGTTGTAATTGGTATTGCCCAAAGAGCAAAAATAAAAAATGTACCGGTTATAGCTATAGTCGGAGACGTTTCAGACGATGGATACGAAGCTTATAACATGGGTGTTACTGCAATTTTTAGCATCAATAGATTAGCTATACCCTTTTCAGAAGCAAAATTAAGGAGCAAAAAGGATTATCAGGCTACTATTGAGGATATTCTTAGGCTGATTAAAGTTGTAAAGAGTTAGGTAATGTCTTGTCTATCGCTTTAGAATTATACATGTATTGCAGGTTCGCAGCTTAGTGAAGATACTAAAACTAATACCACACAGAGAGCAGGGATTAATATAAATGCTGAATATAGGGCAATTAGAAGATATATTGGAAAAAATAAAAGTAGTTTTACAAGGAAAAGGAACTATTATAATAGCCATTGACGGGAATAGCGGAGCAGGTAAAAGCACTCTGGCCCAATGTATAGAAGAACATTTTGATTGTAATGTATTTCATATGGATGACTTCTTTCTACCGGCAGATTTGAAAACTGAGGAAAGGCTCAAGGAAATCGGTGGTAACGTGGATTATATGAGGTTTAGGCATGAGGTTGCAGATCGCCTTATGGAAGGTAACAATTTTGAATACCGGGTATATAACTGCCACACCTTAAGCTTCGATAGAACCGTTGCCGTGAAAGAAAAAAGGATTAACATTGTGGAAGGTGTTTACAGTATGCACCCCACACTTATCGATATTTATGATTATAAGATTTTTCTTAGTATTGACTGTAAACAGCAACTTGAAAGAATAATGAAAAGGTCAGGAGCGACTCTGACACAAAAGTTTAAAGAAATATGGATACCCATGGAGAATAAATATTTCGAAACAATGAAAATAAAAGAGAAGAGTGATATATCCTACTAATTAAGTACGATGAATTTTTAGGCATTTTCCGTGTATTGTCGTCTGTTGACGGCTTAAAGCAATAAATTGCTTTGCTGAACTTATGATATAATTAAAATGAAATAACAAAAGCAAACACTGGAGAAACCTATGAGCTTACGGATAGTATATGGTCGTGCCGGAAGTGGCAAGACACATTTTATTTTGAATGAAATTAAATCACGTATAGAAGAAAATTCGGGTAAGATGCTGGTTTTTCTTGTCCCGGAACAGTTTTCTTTTCAAGCTGAAAAAAATCTTATTTCAGCCACCAAAGCCGGTGGCATCCTTAAAACAGAAGTGCTGAGTTTTCAAAGAATGGCATACAGGGTATTTAATGAGACAGGGGGCATTACATACCCTCATATTCATCCTGCAGGAAAGTCCATGATAATATATCAAATTCTTAATAAAATTAATGATAAGTTCAAGGTTTTTTCCGGAACATGTGAGCGGGAAGGTTTTGTAAATACAATCTCTACACTGATAACCGAGCTGAAAAGATACAGTGTGACCCCACAGCAACTAAAAGATGCTATTGATGCACTTACCGAGGATAATCCTTTAAAGGAAAAGCTAACTGAGATTAATCTTGTATATTGTGAATTTGAATCCCTTATCACAAAAAGGTATAGAGACTCGGATGATGACCTTACCTTAGCAGCAAAAAAAATCGCCACATCATCCTTATATGACGGTGCCCAAATCTGGATTGACAGCTTTATAAGCTTTACACCACAGGAGTATAAAATGATCGGCGAGCTATTAAAAAAGGCAGACCGGGTTACTATTAGCTTGTGTACTGACACCCTTGAAAACAGCACAGCGTCTGGAGCTGATGTGTTCGCCCCTGTCAAAAATGTATATAAAAAGCTAATAAAATTAGCCCAAGAAAATAGCATTAGCATTGAAAACCCCATTTTGTTTGAGGGATCAGTTCGGTTCAGAGAAAGCGAAGAATTGGCACATCTGGAAAAGACACTCTATGCATTTCCATACAAAGCTCTTAACAAAAAGACCGAGGATATATCTCTTTTTGCTGCTATGAATATTTTTTCCGAAATAGAAGCGACGGCCTCTGAAATTATCCGACTTTGCAGAGATCACAATATGCGTTTTCGTGATATCACAGTCGTTACAAGAAACCTTCCGGCCTATGAAAAGCTTGTTGAGATTATATTTTCAGATTATGAGATTCCATACTTTATTGATAGAAAAGTGGACATAAATAATCATCCGTTAGTCCGGCTTCTGCTGTCTATGATGGACATTTTTATCGATAACTGGTCCTATGAAGCAGTCTTTCGTTATCTGAAAACGGGATTGACAGGTATTGATCAGAGCAGCATTGACAAGTTGGAAAACTATGTCCTGGCATGTGGAATTCGGGGCAGCTACTGGACAAGGGAAAAACCATGGGATATGAGTTCTGAGCTTATACCAAAAGACAGACTTCTTGATGAAAATCAAAGGGAGCTTGACGAAATAAATGATATCAGAAGCATAATTATAACGCCTTTATTGGATTTTAGAAATAAGACAAAGGGCAGAAGAACTGCGGTAGAATTATGTACAGGAATTTACGATTTTTTATGTGATCTTGGTATTCCCGTAACTATAGAGAAAAGTATAGATAATTTCAGGGAATTAGGGGAGCTTAACCTTGCCAATGAGTATTCACAGGTATGGAATATAGTTATGGAGGTTCTGGATCAAACGGTGGAGGTTATGGGTGATGAAACCTTTGGCCTTGAAAGGTTCAGTAAAATCTTAAAAATCGGATTGGCAGAATACAAAATCGGGACAATCCCTGCTGCACTTGATCAGGTACTTGTAGGAAGCGTAGAACGATCCAGAAGCCATGAAATTAAAGCTATGTTTCTCTTAGGTGTCAATGACGGAGTTTTCCCTTCGACAGCGTTAATAGAAGGTGTTTTATCAGACCAAGACCGTTCGGTATTAAACCATATAGGTATTGAGTTGGCAAGTGATACCAAAACCCAAGCCTTTGACGAGCAATATCTTGTTTATAGGACTCTCACCGTGGCTGGTGATTATTTAAGAATAAGCTGGCCAATTGGAGATAGTGAGGGTAAAACCATGCGGCCCTCAATTATTGTGTCGCGTCTGCAGAAGCTTTTTCCACAGATAATCCAGAATAGTGACTTGATTTCTTCTTCGTCTGATGAATTTAATATTGAATTGATCTCAAAACAAAAACCCACCTTTAATAAACTAATTACGGCATTACGACAGAAGGCAGACGGTAAGGACATCAGTCCGGTATGGAAGAATGTCTACAGATGGTTTGCAGCCCATGAAGATTGGAAAAGCGACATTGATACTATAAAGAATGCTTTTAATTATACCAATTCAGCCGACAAGATAAGTGAGGAAAAGATTAGTGAATTATATGGAAGTCCTGCTTATTCAAGCGTTTCAAGGCTCGAGAAGTATACCTCTTGTCCATTCTCGTTTTTTGTTCAATACGGCTTAAATGCTAAGG
>CAYUZC010000155.1:0-5330 GCA_964449525.1 uncultured Ruminiclostridium sp. | reverse complement strand
TGTGGACAAAAAATAATCCATTAATCACTAAATTTAAATATCTAAGGAGGTGAAAAGTATGCCTGACTTTGGTCATCCATTTTCCGGCCTAGCAAAAGAGCGTAAGCTTAGTGACCAAGAACTTATCCGATCAATACGGTTTATGATTGCTGCAGAATATGAAGCTATTCAGCTTTATATGCAATTGGCTGAATCAACTGATAATAAGCTGGCAATTGAGGTATTAAAGGATATTGCTAATGAAGAAAGAGTTCATGCCGGTGAGTTTTTAAGATTGCTTAAGGAACTTGATCCTGATGAGGAAAAGTTTTACGCTGAAGGGACAGAAGAAGTAGAAGAAGAAATAGAGAAACTAAAAAAATAGTCAAATACGGGTGTAAAATGCAATTAGGCACCTACGTTGGGATTTTGCAAATGTGCACAATTTATTTTACATTATCTATAGTGTAGACAAGGGCTTGTAAGCCAAAATCTGGCCTACAAGCCCTATCAAAATTATCATAGAAGGTCAATTTATAGAAAAAGTTTCACACCGTCACAAGAAATCAAGCTTATACAATTCAGCTTGACCAGGACGAGGATGGAATATCTATATGAATATTATATTATCTGTCATTGGAATAATTGGAGGATTGCTTTGCGCTGCCGCTGATATGCTTTTAGATATTAAAGGAAAAGACAATGTAAAATGCGGCACCAATAAAATCTTAGACTCCAACTGGGTAAAAATGCCCAGATGGCATTTTGTAGTTTCAATTATTGTTGTAATGTTTGCTGTCCCAATGTATAGTATGGGCATTATCTCTTTGGGAAATCAAATTGGAGAATACAATAAAGATTTGGGCGAAATACTTAAATTGTCAATATTTATTGGCGCCATGGGAGGCTTTTTTATTCATTCATTTGTCTGCGTGATTCCGATAATATATAAAGAAATTATGAGAGAAAACAATTTTGAACTTGCTGACCGTGTAGTTGCCAGTGCTTTTAGAGCGGTTTCTGTTCCGTTTGGATTTTTGTACTTAGTTTTAATGCTTGTCCCCACATCTATTGTGTGTTATTCAATTATTACAGGGTTGCTTAATGTTCCACTTTGGTTTGCACTACTTAATCCTGTGGTTTTTCAAATTATTGGTTGGATTCTGAGAGTTGTAAAAAAAGATTGGTTTTATGAAGTACCGTCAATATTCATGGCAAGTCTTGGACTTGCTATGTTTGGAGTTGTCGGTATTGTAAATCTGATTTAAACTCCTTCACTTAGCATTAAATACCCAATAAAGGACTTCCTTCTTAGTAGGATATTCTTCGATTTTTTTTATTTTCCCATTTATATAGGTAGCTGGAAGCATTTCAATGCCGGCACAGGAAACCAAGTGCCACAAATCATAGTTTTTTATACACTGCTCTCGCCCATCTTCAATGGAATATCTGATTATACAGATATTTTTAGACTCGAGCTTTTTACATAGCTTATCAAAACTGCACAGTTTTCCACTGTCGACAGTTTCATTTTTGTTTTCATATATAACGATTTGAACACTGTTTTTCTCAGCTTTCATAAAATAATCTTCTCACTTCAGATTTATTTAATTGACAGCTTGACTTAACAGGGAATAAAATTCCGGAACTGTTTTTGCTGCATTGACAGGTTTTAATGACTTATCTGTCCATGCATGCATGGTTTCGCCCGTGGCTATAAGATTTAGGGTTACAGCATTTTTTACTTGATATGAAAAAGACAAACGGACGCGGGAAATTTGCTTAAGCCTTGTGAGAACCAGAATTTCATCTTCATATTTTGCGGGACTTTTAAATTTACAATTCATATCATACAAAGGAAGCAGAATACCCTTCGACTCGATGCTTGTATTGGAAACCCCGGCCTTTTTTAAAAAGTCCGTTCGCCCGGCTTCAAACCATACCGCATAATTTGAGTGATGAATTATCCCCATCTGGTCTGTTTCAGCATATCTTGCAATAAATCTGGTTTCTGTCTGCATTACTTGGTTCCACCTCCTAGATAGTTCTGATAAAGATTGACCCATAATGGTGTAATTACCTTGGAGGCATTATTAAATAAAATCAATTTGTGAGAAATCAATATTACCTTCGTTGTCCGTGAGATTTACATCGGCATGGACATATTCAACCTTTCCAATGAACATTTCATGCGAACCGGTTACAATGGAATCAACCACTTTGCATTCGATATTCACAGGACAGTCAGACAGAATAGGGGCATTTACTTTCTCACCATTCGTCAGTCTAATACTCATAGCTGCCAGTTTATCCTCATCACTTTTACTATGACTGCCCAGATAATCAAAGGCTTTCTGATAGCTTTTGTCTACAAGGTTTACAACAAAGCATCCGGATTCTTTAATCATATGATAGGAATATCTTGTAGGAACAATTCCCACCATTACCATAGGAGGATTATAGCTGCAATTACCACAGTATCCTACCGCCAGCACATTGTTTTCCCCGTCTAATCCACGGCAGGAAACGAGCACCTTCGGTATCGGCTGAAGGCAGGATTTCATATTTGCCTGTTTTTTTACCGTTGCTGCAAATTTATCAGCAACTTTATCGGTATTACCGGATACACCGGTTTCATTTGAAAATTCCATTTTATAAGGCCCCTTCCTCACTGATTTTATTTAAAAACATATAGTTTTTAATCAAGCTTTATTAAACCTTTGATGCCCGAATGTAATAGCTTTCAATTGCATTTTTCAGCGCTGTCGCCCCAAGCACAGAACAATGCATTTTGTATTCTGGAAGCCCGCCAAGGGCATTTGCGATATCGGTGTTAGTTATACTTAATGCTTCTTCTAAAGTTTTCCCTTTAGCCAGCTCCGTTGTCATACTGCTGCTTGCTACAGCTGCGACGCATCCAAACACTAAAAAGCTGATATCTGTAATAATATTATCTTTCACTTTAATATAAATCGTAAGACTGTCGCTGCAGCCGGGATCTCCACTAGTACCTTCGCCGTCCGCATCAGGCATGCTTCCAACATTCCTCGGACACATAAAATGATCTATTACCAAATCTGTAAATTCACCGAAATCCATTTCATCACATCCTTTTAGAAACTAAACTACCTTATCTCTTTTTAAGGCCTGTATCATAATAGCACATTCGATCCTTTTTCTTTGTAGAATACATGAAAGCTCATTAGGTTCTAAAATACTATTGTTTGAAAAATATGCGTTTGCGTGGCATCCACCGGAGCAAAACAGCTTCGCCCAGCAATCCCTGCACTTTTTCTTGTTAAGGATATTGTTTTTCATAAATTCGTCGCACATTTCATTATTAGAGATTCCGGCAGACAAATTACCGAGAACAAATTTATCCTGACCGACAAACTGGTGGCACGGGTACAAATCCCCTTCCGGAGATACCGCCAGATACTCATATCCGGCTCCACAAGCCGTTATTCTTTTAAACAAGCACGGACCCTCATAAAGGTCGATATTAAGATGATAGAAGCGAAAATCACCGCCATTGGATAACCGCTCAATATATTCAGATGTCAGATTTTCGTACTCTTTTAAGAGGTCCGGGATATCGGATTCTTTGAAATATAAATCATCCCCAGAACCTACCACAGGTTCAACGGATATCTCCTTAAAGCCTAAATCTGCAAGATGCATAACGTCCTTTGTAAAATCCTTATTCCTTGCCGTAAAGGTACCGCGAATAAAATAGCTTTTACCGTTTCTACCGGCAACAAGCTCTTTTGCCAAGGGCACAATCCTGTCGTAGCTCCCACGTCCTGCCCGGTCATGGCGAACCGCATTATGAACCTCTTTTCGACCATCAATACTAATTACGACATTATCCATATTTTCATTTATAAAACTAATTTTTTCTTTGTCGAGCAAGGTCCCGTTTGTTGTTATTGTAAAATAGAAATGCTTACCGGTGGTTTTTTCAAGCTTTCTCCCATATGTGACAGTTTCTTTCACTACATCAAAATTCATCAGGGGTTCACCGCCGAAAAAATCAATCTCTATATTATGTCTGTTATTTGAATTTTGTACAAGATAATCTATGGCTTTTAGTGCAACCTCTTTATCCATTAGTATTCGCCCGCTGTTATAATCTCCGCTTGACGCAAAGCAGTATTCACACCGTAAATTACAATCATGAGACACATGGAGGCAAAGGGCCTTCAAGCCTTTATTCATCTGCTTTGAGCTTACAACCTCTTCTATATTTTTTATAGAAGAATAAAGCATCCCCTGTTCAATTAGGGATTTTATTTCATTATAAGCTTCGCTGATTTCATTTTCAGTGTATTTCTTTTTAAGTTTTTCTTGTGTGTTTGCCAGTGAAGGCATCTCATCAGATTCTTTAAGAATCTGATAGGTTATATCGTCAAGCAAATGAATGCTTCCGCTGTTTCCGTCTATTGCAATGTTATATCCGTTAAGCGAGTATGTATGAACCACTAAAATTCAATCTCCTCTACAGTTTCGAAGAATTATCCACACATAAGGGGAAGTACAGTTTTACTAAAAATCTTACTTTTGCATATAACGAATATGCCCGTACAGTGCAAGGAGATAATTCTTTATTATGGGCTTATGCTCATAAAAATCATTTTAGTCCTGTTATGGGCATATGTCAATATTTATTCAAACACTATATTGGAAGTATCTACGGTATTGGAAGCATGTATGGAGATACAGTAATGGTGCAAATAGAAATCAGTCTAATATATTGTGTTCGGGGGAAATAGTAAAAAACCGTGCCCTATACTAATCTAATAGCGAAAGCAAATCACCCATCCCCTTGGCAGGACGGGTCCTCGCTTTTCGCTGTTAAATAATAAAAAATTAAAAACAAAAGGGGGTAGAAGCTTCAAAAAGCTTATATCATGCTATATACCATTAAGCCTTACTTATATATTTCTTTATGTTGACCAAACCTGCGAGCTTTTCAGAGCCACTCTCCGTGATAATTAAAAGTGTTGGTGCCTGACAAATTCCATACTTTTCGACTAAATCCCAATGTTCACCCGAGTCCACAATGTTATATGAAATCCCGGCTTCGTCCAATGCTTTCTTTGCCATTGAACAGTTTGTACAGGTTGGACTCGTAAACAAGAGTAATTCTTTATCTTGCACATGCACACATGCAGTCGATTCCGTATTTGATTCCTCAACATTATATTCTTTACGATCTTTAAATTCCTGTGATTTTCCTTCGTTCCAATTTTTAACAGGTCGGTAGTAACCTGTGATACGGCTATAAACCTCAGCTGCTTCACCACACACAGGACATACTTTTGTGATAATCTTACTCTTCATTCGTTCCC
>CAYUZC010000154.1:0-5331 GCA_964449525.1 uncultured Ruminiclostridium sp. | reverse complement strand
AGTTCTTTGGCCAGACAGGTGATAGTACAGGCTTTAATGGAGGAAGCTCTTTAACTATAACTTCAAGTCGCTATGGAAAATTCTTTGTACTCTTTTCTAAAATCAAAAGCCATTGTTTTGCCTCCGTTTTATGGTTAGTGCTTTGTGGTGTATATTTAATAAATTTAAGGTTTGTACAGGAAAATTCTATCTTCCCAGAAAAACAAAGCCATCCGTCATGATGTCCATTACCTTTGTTTCGGGTCTAAGTAACCCTATTTTGTCATAGTTTCGGAGCATATGGATGCTGATACCGGTCAGAGTTGAGAATTCTCCTATTTTTAGCATATTTCACCTGCCGATTATATTAATTAGCATTCATTTTCATTATACACCTTCATTACTAAAATCCGGAATAAAGCTCTCCGAAGCTGTCTCACCTTCTTGAATAAAACCGTTCTCTACTCCTAGGCTGATAGCATAGTCCACTAGCTCATCATATTCATTTTCTGCTATTTTTCTGTTTATCTCAGGATATGCTGACACATTTTTTAGCGGTGTATATTGATTCATAACGCTGATATAGATATAATTATTAAATGTTTTATATAGATATTTTATAATACTCTTTGAATCTTCTAAATACCCCGGAAGCATCAAATGTCTTACTATTACACCTTTTTTCATCATACCTCTCTCATCAAAAACAGGGTTCGGCTTTTGCCTTACCATTTCTTCAACTGTAGCGGATGCACAAGAAAAATAGTCAGGACAATTTGAATATCGCTTTCCTATTTTAGAATTAAAATATTTAAAATCCGGCAAGTAAATATCTACATAGCCTTCTAATGCTTTAATTGTTTCGACCTTCTCATATCCACTTGTATTATATACAACAGGTAAAAGCAGTCCCTTGTTTTTTGCCTTATCCAGTGCTTCAATTATCTGAGGTACATAGTGGCTCGGAGTTACCAGATTAATATTATTAGCTCCTTTATTTTGTAACTCTATAAATATATCCGATAAACGCTCTATAGTAATGCTTTTGCCCGTTAATCCTTTTGCTATACTGTAATTTTGACAATATACACAGCCCATAGCACAACCAGAAAAAAACACTGTACCCGAGCCTTCTTCACCTGATATACAAGGTTCTTCCCACATATGCAGTGTAGCTCTTGCTACAATAACTTCGTCAGAAACTCCACAGTATCCCCTCTTACCTTTGGTACGATCCGTGTGACAGTTTCTCGGACATAGGATACAATCTTTTAATATGTTTTTGTCCAATTCTATCATTCCATCCTAAATGTATTGATTCCTAGTGTCTGTGTGTATAGCATGATGACCGATTCTTAGTAGCCGAGCACTACCTTATGCTTTGCCATTGGACTTAAATAAAAGCATTTTTTTTATTACTTCTACCTTTATTGCTTCTACCGTAGGCTCGGATAAATCTGTCAGTCCGAATCCTTCCTGATAGGCCTCATATGCCACTTTTGCACCAGCCTGATTAATATCTGTAAAGATATTGACCTTGCTGATGCCACAATCAATTGCCTTTTGAAAATCAGAATCAGAAAGCCCTGAGCCGCCATGAAGTACCAATGGAATATCAGTTATACCGGCAATCTCACGGATTCTCTCAAAATCCAGTTTAGGCGGTAATTTGTATGCGCCATGCGCGGTTCCGACAGCAATGGCCAGGGCATCTGCTTTCGTCGCCTCTATAAATTCTTTCGCCTGTTTGGACTGTGTATAAAACCGGGAAGGGTCAGTCAAATAGTTAGTTCCCTCAGCAGATCCTTCATTATCCCCCACGTGCCCCAATTCCGCTTCAATAGTAGCACCATATGAATGAGCCAGCTCAGCCATTTCCTTTACTTTTTTGATATTGTTTTCAAAGCTGTCCGTTGAGCGATCATACATTATGGAACTGAAGCCTAATTCCAAGGCTCTTTTACAAGTTTCATCATTCAACCCATGATCCAGATGTAAAACAACCGGAACGGAAGCCTTTTTCGCCATTGGAAGAAGCAAATAAGATAATTCCTCCAATGGACCAAAAGGGAATAGTACTTCTGCTGTACCAATAATTACGGGTGCATTTAACTCTTCTGCCGCCGAAATCACGCCCCTTGCCATTTCTAAATTTACTGTATTAAATAGTCCCACGGCATATTTCCCTTTTCTGGCAGGTATTAATACATCATTCAAATTTGCTAGCATTCTTTTCCCAGCCTTTCTGAATCTTTTCTTTTATCTGTTCCAATGGCTTAATCCCACTTAAAGCATCATAACTCGTAACACAGCAAGCACCGGTTGCCACAGTAAGCCGCATTGCTTCTGCCAGCGATTCCCCGGATAATACAGCAGTCAAAAAAGCCGCAATACTGGTATCACCGGCACCGGTACCGGACACAACCGCTTCCGGCACATAGCTTACTTCAAATCCTTCTTTCCCTGCCCACTCTGCCACGGATAGGCTCATTTGTTCACAAAGCTGCTTCATCGCATCCACATTTGAGGTATGATAATAGATTCCCGGTGCACCACATTTTATCAGTACCATCTTAGCACCAAATTGAAGTGCCTGATTACCAAGTGATTTAATCTCCTCATATGTAATGATTTCAGTAATATCCTTTCCGTCGGCACGATTCAACCAGTCACTATATAGTCTCCGGTCTAGCATAAATCCCAACTCTTCCACGCTGGGTACAAAAAAATCCACATAGGGCAGCAAACACTTTAGTATCCGGCACCAGTCTATCTTCCCTGCCTCTGACTCTGCATCCATTGCTGCCATATCCAGGGATGTCACCACACCTAGCTCTTTAACTTTTTTGAAAACCCGAACAAGCTCTGCACCTTGATTTTCATACAGTTTTTTCATCAATGGCGGGTACCCAAAATGGAAGAGAGACGCCTCCTTAATCGCTTGCCAGTCCATATCATCATACGTAAAGGTATCATTGGCCCCCGGATGATGTAGGAATATCCGGTCGATTCCCGGAACTGCCAGCACAATGGAATAGGAAGTAGCTGAATCTTCCGATATAATCATACCTTCTGAGACACCATATTTTTCGACATTTTGCAGTACAGGCCTGCCCAAATCATCGTTTCCCACTTTTCCCATGAGCTTCACATCCACACCCAAAATCTTCATGGCAAGCCCTGTGTTAGCTACGGCACCACCGGTATGAATATCAATATTCTCCATATGAATCAGTTTTCCCGGTGTTAGGATTTCATCAATACCGCCAACCGCTTTCCCGGGAAACTGAGGCGTAAGATCAATGCAGATATGCCCTGCAACTACTGCCTTTTTCTTTTTCATCATCCGGCAATCTCCTCTCCTAATCCAGGTTTGTTCTATCTTTAAACATCTGCTTATATTCTAATTTTGTAAATCCCATATTTTCATAAAGTTTTAGCTCCCTAGCTATTAGTTATCAATTTTCTTATCCAATCAAATCTCTCATAATATTGTGATAAATACATTTTAAAGACATTTCATGTAATTCTCAAATTTTTCTCAAATTTATTATTTTTTCACTGCAAAATAGTAAGCCTCTTTAATCCAACTCATAAGCTCCGTATCAACATCGCTACGATTTTGGATGATGAGATGGTGGGTCCAACGGTTTGGATATGGTTCCGTAGTTTCCGCAATTCGAGGTGAATCAAGGCGATAGGACAGTCCGAAGGATACAATAATATAAATATCCGGCCGGTTTTTCATCTTACGGATCGGTAGCCATACAAACGCAAATTGATGCTTGTTGGAAAAAGAGATCTGTGATTTATGAATTTTTATCTGAACATCAGGATATTCGGCTAAGACTTTTTCTGCAAACACTTTATACAATGACAATGCCTGCGGTATTTTATCAAAAAACAAACCCGTTTCTATATCCATTTATTTTCACCTCCGATAAATTTAGTGTATCGAACCTTAAGTGCATTTCCAGTTGATTTTCGCCGGGTTTGGTTCATTCTCCACCGAAGCAGTGCGCAGTGCGTCAAGCATATGTCCACACTCCTCGGCAGCGCATTGCTCGATTTGTATCCAAGGCGCGTCCGTTCCCAGTCGGTCATAAGCAACCGCAAGCGCTCCATAAAAGGCAAGTCCTATGCAATGCCGTGCTGAATGGACAGTCGACGCGCATTGACCAATTGCCCTTGCCGCAGCCTGCGCAACAGGACTTCCGCCTGACTCACGCGCAGCCGAATGACACTCAAGTATTGCCGCTTTTGCCTGCGGTAGTTTGATTGCTCCCGAAAGCCACTGGCGTGCGGCATTAACTTGTTTTTGGCATACTAACACCCCTTATCATTGGATTTATCTTCTGCCGATAAGACGTTTCTTAAAAGCCATAAGTTTTGTCATGTATCCGCTTGTATAAATCAATCCTAAAACCATTGCGGCAAAAACCAATCCGATAGAAGAACCTTTTGCAAAACCTATCCAGAATGTTTCGGACAATTCGCTGAAACTCAATATAACGTTGATTACTAATGCTATTATTCCGACAATAAAATATATGCGCACAACTTTTGTTGCCTTCTTTTTTTCATTATTGCTGTAATCAGCAACCTTTAATACAGTTTCTTCAAACTCTTTATTCATTTTCTCGCTTTTCCTTTCTCCATCCAATAATTCTCTGATATCCACATCAAAATAGTCAGCCATCTCTATTAATAAATCCAGATCAGGCATATTGCTTCCGGTTTCCCAACGCGAAACAGTTCTTCGGGATACACTAAACTGTTCTGAAAGCTGTTCTTGGGTCAGGCCTTTTTCATTTCTAAGTTTTTTAATGAAAGCACCTATCCTTATTTGATCCATAAGCCTTATAAACTCCTTTCAAAAACAGAATACTGTCATCGCACCAAATATTACAGGACACAAAGCGAGCAATGTCCTTTTTAGCGCTGAGACATATCGTGTCCACCCTTAAAACAGTAAAAAATTCAACACAATTGATTTCAATACTTAAGAGCTTCCAGCACATTCATTATATCTTTTTTAAATGGAAATTGCGCCCCGTCATCAAATCTTCGTAGTTCTTCAATGGCCTCTTCAGGCGATGATCTATATTTCACCTCTTTAGACAAAATACCCGTGGTGTTTAAATCAGCTTATCTCTACGGAAACCTGCAGTCATAAAACGCCAGGCCGCTTTTCTGTTCGTCAGCCAAGCGAACTGAACGTCATTTTTGGTGTTGCTGAGCATTTTTGGTACGAAGAATTTTGCAACTGTTTCAGGTTTATCTGCCAATAAGTTAAAAATCTTTTTAAACTTTTTATCAGAGATGACTTCTGACTTGTCTCCGTCGGGTGTT
>CAYUZC010000153.1:0-5345 GCA_964449525.1 uncultured Ruminiclostridium sp. | reverse complement strand
ATTCGCGGCGGAGTTTTCCCAAAAAAATTATTAGAAGCATGGATTTCCAGAAAGAGAAACGAAATGAATGAAATCAACAAAGTGCCTCATCCTGCTGAATTTGCTCATTATTTCGACCTTTAGTTTTTTGCGCAGGAAACTACCATTTTCTTAATTTTATTTTTCTGTTGCTGACTTCAATTAAGCCCTCATCTTTTAGTTCTTTAAGGACTCTGAAAAGAGATGGGCGCTGAACACCAAAATAATCAGCAAGCTGCTTTTTGGTTAAAGGGAGTGTTACTGTATCTGTTTGTTGTTTTATTGATAACGCATAAAGATATTCAAGCACATTTTTTCGTAAGGATTTTTGTGAATACATAACGATTTTACGATTCATTCCTTGAGAATTCTGTGAAAGAGATTTAATAAATTGCATGACAAAATTATTATCCTTAAGCAGTATGCAAACTGCCGACTTTTTTAAGTGCAATAAACGGCTTTCAGTCATACAGTAGATATTAAAGGGATATTGATTGTCATCACCAAAAAGCAGATTCGCACCTATTATACTTCCACCTTTAAATTCGGACATAACATTTTCTGACCCGTTTTGCGCCAGCGAATATGCCACGAGACTTCCCGTTAAAACCACATCAATTACGCTACAATTATCTCCTCGTGAGTGAACAGTTGTATTTTTCTTATACTTACCTTCATATATCTCACGCTCTTTTATTAGTTCAGACAAAATGTTTTCATCAACATCTGTAAGCAATGGAATTTGTTTTAAGATACTTATCTTCATTTTTGCATCCTCCAAAAAATATTATCCCAAAAAGAAACCTATGTGTCTATATCCAAAAAAAGATAGTTGCTATAATTCATTAAGTATTTATTATCATTAAGGAGGACACATGGACATATTTACTATAGCCGTATGGGTTTTTACGGCAGGATTTCTTGTCTTTTCTTCTATTAAAAACAAACCTAAGACAAAAGAAGCTTTAAAAAAAGCATTTGGTATGGGAAAAGGAATGCTTATTTCCATATTGACAATTGTTTTTGCTATTGGTTTACTACTTACAATATTTACACCTGAGTCAATAGCCGCATTTGTTGAAAAGCAAAATATACTTGTAGCAACCATTTCTGCAGCACTTTTGGGAACAGTTACGCTTATCCCGGCCTTCATTGCATTCCCCCTTGTTGGGACACTGATCAATGGAGGAGTGGGAATTGTTCCTTCTGTTGCTTTTTTAACTACACTTACGATGGTAGGAGTTGTTACTTTTCCACTTGAGATCAAAGCCTTTGGAAAGAAATTTACATTTATAAGAAATGGTTTAAGCTTTGTATTTGCAATTATTATAGCTCTTATTATGGGGGGGATTATATGACCAAGCTACTGAAAAAAATAAAACAAAATCTTTTACTTGTTTTCATTGTTCTATGTTATGCAGTAATTATTCTTGTAAAGCCACAAATGGGTTTTCAAGCGATAAAAAACAGTGGCTACTACATAAAAGAAATGCTGCTTATTATGCCGGTTATTTTTGTATTAACCGCTTTACTTGATACATGGGTGCCTAAACAGACTATAATGAAATATCTTGGTCAAGAATCCAAGTTCAAAGGAGTCTTCTTGTCTTTTGCTTTAGGTGCTATTTCAGCCGGACCGGTTTATGCAGCCTTCCCTATTTGTATAATGCTGCATAAAAAAGGTGCATCTATACGAAACATCGTTATCATTTTAAGCTCCTGGGCAGTTATAAAACTTCCAATGCTTATCAATGAGATGAAATTCCTAGGCCCCAAATTTATGCTTGTGCGTTGGGTGTTGACAGTCATTGCAATTCTTATATTTTCGTGGATCTCCTCAAAGATAATAAAAGATGAGGATTTGCCAAAAGAAGACAAAATATTAAAAAAAGGATTGAATATCAATCAAGACGCTTGCATGGGCTGCACCTTGTGTGTGCAAGAATACAAAGAACTCTTTGCGATGCAAAATAAGAAGGCCTATATAAAAGAACACAGCTTTGAGCATGATGAAGAAAAATTGCAGAAGGCTATCGACCGCTGTCCGGTAAAGGCAATAGAATTCGTTGAAGAATAGTTCCTCCTGACCAATATATAAATAAGAGGGTATTACAAATTTTGTAATACCCTCTTATTTATAATGCTATTGCTGTGTTTATTATTCTGCCTCTGTCTCTTCGGCTGAATCTTCTGCTACATCTTCAGCTCTTACCTTAGGTTTGTTTATTGTTAATACTATTTTATCTGCTTCTATGTCAGGCTCAATTCCTTTTGGATATTTAACATCACTGATAGTTATTTTATCATCGGCATCAAGATTGGTTACATCTATTTCTATATAATCGGGGATAGCCTGAGGCAATCCCTTTACGGGGATTTGATCCAATTGTTGTATAACTAAAAGCTTCTTAAATTCAACAGAATCTTTTCCTATTACTCTTATATCCAAATTAGCTTTCATCTCTTCAGTAAGAGATATTTGCTGGAAACTGACATTTAATAGCTCTCTTTTTAACCCGGAGTATTCCATTTTCTTAACCATTGCTGTTATCTTTTCTTCTCCATCCAGCGCAATTTCAAATAAATAATTTCGGCCGTACTTAGACAGGCTTTTTAACAATTCATCCTGTTTAACCTTTACCGAAATTGAATCCATACCTTTTCTGCTGATAGAGGCAGGCACGTAGCCAATTTTCCTCAATTGCTTGCTGGACCTGCTATTTGCTTTTTCCCTTTTTTCTATTACAATTGTTGCTTTTTCTTTCATAATTATTTTCTCCTCTCAAAATAAAATTTATAATTATATTAAAGGGTATAATATACGATTTACAGGTATTTCAGATATTTTTTATAAAAATTTTATAAAATAATTAGTTATTATTCGATTATTTTATTATTTTAATTGTATCAAAAATAGAAATAATTATCAAATCTATGTAGTATCGATTGTAATCTCAGGTTATGATAATTTATTTCCATTATATATAAAAAATATTCTATGTAAATTTGAGTAATTTCTAATACAGTAGAATTATTTATTTTTTATTCTCCGCATTCATCATGATGCTTATGCTCATGGCAAATTGAACCTGTTGATTTAAGAGAACCTTTAAGATAATCTTCTGCCACTTTTTTTGCATTTCCACTTGCACCTACGATTACTTCAATGTTTTTTTCATTGAAAATTTCTATGGCTCCGCCTCCCATACCCCCTGAGATAATAACATTAACTCCCATGTCATTTAAGAAGTTTGGTAGAAACCCGGGTCTATGTCCTGGGTTGGGTATGGACTTACTGCTTACGATTTGGTTATTCTCAGCCTCAAAAATATTAAAGTTTATACAATGTCCGAAGTGTTCGGTTACCATTTCATTTTCGCTTGCTACCGCTATTTTAGTCATTTTTTCTCCTCCATTTGTTCCAATATCTTCGCAACCGGATCAAACCAATTACCGTCAAAAAGTTCTATCATGCCTTTATCACAGGCAGCCGAAATTTTCGGATCAATGGGCAGCTTTGCCAAAACCTTTAAGTTGTGTTTATTAGCTATTTCTTCAATATGGCTTTCTCCGAAAATTTTATACTCTTTGCCGTTATCGGGGCATTTAAAATATGACATATTCTCGACTAATCCGATGATGGGTATCTTCATCATTTCAGCCATTTTTACGGCTTTTGACACAATCATTGATACTAATTCTTGTGGGGAGGTTACGACGATAATACCGTCAACAGCAATGGATTGAAATACCGTAAGAGGAACATCACCTGTTCCCGGAGGCATATCTATGAACATGTAATCTACATCTTCCCAAATAACATCGGTCCAGAATTGCTTAACGGTACCGGCAATTATTGGTCCTCTCCATACCACTGGGTCTGTATCATTTTCCAGAAGCAGGTTTACAGACATTATATCAATCCCGGTTTTGCTCCTGGCAGGCAATAGCCCGAATTCATTTCCTATCGCTTTTTCTTTAATACCAAAAGATTTTGGAATTGATGGTCCTGTTATATCTGCATCAAGTATAGCAGTATGATAACCTCCCCTGTTCATGGTAACGGCAAGCATAGATGTAACAAGCGATTTCCCAACGCCACCTTTACCGCTTACAACAGCGATTACTTTCTTAATACTGCTCATATCATGAGGCTTCTCAGTAAAATCGGTCTTTTCTTCTTTTCTTTCTGCACAGTCCTCCGAGCAGCTGCCGCAGCTTTGATTACACTTTTCGCTCATAGTTTTTGCTCCTTTTATGTTTTTTTATTATATATTAATCAAGTTTTCTATTGTAGTACCTGTTGACAGATAATCTATGTAATCACCCATAACAGCCTTTAGCCGATTATATGGTTCAATACCTGTACAATGGCAAGTATAATACTTCGCACCTGTACTAAGCAAGTATCTACCGATTTCATCGATAACCTCGTCTCGTTCACATAGTCCTGATGTACGACTTAGGTTCTTCATCCCAGCATTTCATTCAGCAATATTTTTATTGTTTTTGTGTAAATTTCTTTTGCTGCTGCACCGGATGAACAATCTATATCTACAATACTTTGGCCGTTATTAACGGCCTTAACAGCATTATCATCAAAAGGTATTCTTCCTACAAAAGAAAGCCCTTGCTCCGTACAATACTTTTCGATTTTACCTGTATTCTCAAGATTGGTATCAAATTTATTAATGCATACTGCTGTTTTCGTTCCGAACTTAGCTGCGGTTTTTATAATTCTCTCCATGTCGCTGATACCGGATACGGAAGGCTCAGCAACTATCAAAACCATATCTACTCCGCTAAGAGAGGCGATTACCGGACACCCTATGCCGGGAGACCCGTCAATCAAAGCAATGTCAACTTTACCGGATGCATTCTTCATTTGCTTCTTAACCTCAGAAACAAGCATTCCGGAGTTACCGCTACCCATCTTAAGCTGAGCCGTTGAGAATACCTTTTCTCCATTTTTATACAACATAAGATCTCCGGCTACAGCCGGATTTAATGATATAGCGCGCACGGGACAAACAGCCTCACAAACTCCGCACCCTTCACATGCAAAAAAGTCTACTTTATATAAGTCCTCTGCCGAAATAGCATCAAATCGGCAGTATTCCCTGCATTTATTACATTTTATACACAACTCCGGATCTATCTCCGCCTTGGGAAGGCCATAGTAATCTGTTTTCTTTGGTTCAGAAATCTGATCCGTTATTAGGTGAAGGTTAGGAGCATCTACATCACAATCGGCATAAGCCTTAGCATCTGCAAGCTTTATAAATGCGCTGGCAATTGTCGTTTTACCGGTGCCGCCTTTACCGCTA
>CAYUZC010000152.1:0-5396 GCA_964449525.1 uncultured Ruminiclostridium sp. | reverse complement strand
TGTAGCAACCAAGGTTTTACCTTCACCGGTTTTCATTTCAGCAATACGGCCTTGATGAAGTATTATTCCTCCGATTAGCTGCACTCTGAAATGTCTCATTCCCAAGACTCTGATTGATGCTTCTCTGACTATAGCAAAGGCCTCGGGAAGGATGTCATCAAGTGTTTCACCATTGGCTAAGCGTTCTTTGAACTCCTGCGTCTTCCCCCTTAATTGTAAATCTGATAGTTTCTTTATTTCAGGCTCCATTGCCTCAATTTCATCCACAATTGGCTTTATTCTCTTTAATTCTTTATCAGAATAGCTGCCAAATATTTTTTCTAATATGCCCATTTTAAGACTCCTTTTTTGTTAATCGATCAAGAACGAGGCGGTAACCGTCAGCCCCATAATTAAGAGCTCTGCTTACTCTACTTATTGTTGCCTCGCTGGCACCTGTCTGTTCATGTATTTCCTTATATGTTTTTTTCTCTGTTAACATGCCTGCAACGGCAAAACGTTGTGCAAATGCTTTAATCTCGGTAATTGTACCTAAATCTTCAAAAAAATCATAGCATTCTTCAACAGTTTCAAGCTTCATAATCGCTTCAAATAATCTGTCGGTATATTCATCCTTGAGCTTACTGTTCATATTCTCAACTCCACAATTCATGTAATTAACACTTAATAGATTATCTCATTAGGAACTGTCATTTGCAAGAAATTCCAATTCCATCATACTTTTTGCCAGAGTTATAAAATTACTCTTTTACCGATAATCTTTTTCCCTTCAAGTCTAAGAAGCTGTTCTTTAATGTTCAATCCACCGCCGTATCCCACAAGTTCTCCCTTTGAACCAATCACCCTATGGCATGGTATTATAATAGCTATTGAATTGCGGTTATTTGCCATTCCTACTGCACGGCAGGCCTTGAATTTACCGATTTGAGCTGCAATATCCTTATAACTCCTAGTTTCACCGTAAGGTATAGTCCTAAGTGCTTCCCAAACCATTTGCTGAAAGGCTGTACCTTTTGTGGAAATCGGCAAATTGAAAATCTGCCTCTTTCCATCAAAATACTCATCCAGTTGT
Source organism: uncultured Ruminiclostridium sp. (assembly GCA_964449525.1). Classification (GTDB taxonomy): domain Bacteria; phylum Bacillota; class Clostridia; order DSM-8532; family DSM-8532; genus DTU059. The sequence goes on along the minus strand of CAYUZC010000152.1, from coordinate 4,324 downwards.
TTTGCTGCTTCCTTAATTAATGCTGTTTCTTTTAATTCAATATCATCACAAGAGGTTATATCTCCGAAAAAAACATCGGTGATTTCGCCGTTATCTTCACCTATTACTATTCTACCAATTACTTTTTCATAGTAAAACATACTCTTCAATAAAAACCCCCCCATTTTAACATTTAAAACAGCATAACAAGCATATCACACTAGTAATATCATCTTCAACTTAAATGGTCTAAAGATGTATTATGCCACATTATTAAAATAATAAAATAATAATGAAAGAAGATAGACAGATTATTGCCTAACGTATTTAATTCGGTTACAATGAAAAATAATACGGAGGAAATATTATGAATAATAACGGTGTAACTGCACCCAAAGGTTTTTTGGCATCAGGCGTTGCCTGTGGCTTAAAGAAAAACGGAAACAAAGACCTGGCAATGGTTGTTTCGAAAGTCAAAGCCACTGCAACAGGTATTTTTACAACCAATGTGGTTAAAGGCCATTCTCTTATATGGACCAGAGATAAAATAAAAAGCGGATATGCCAGGGCTATCGTTATAAACAGTGGCTGTGCCAATGCCTGTTTAGGGTCTACAGGGGATAACGATGCTGCCGATATGGCTAAATATGCCTCTTCCTTAATAAAATGTGAGACGGAACAGGTTATGTTAGGCTCTACTGGAGTTATTGGTTTTCCTCTCGATATGAATAAAATTAAGAATGGAATTACGGATGCTTATGCTTCCCTATCCGATGAAGGCGGTATTCTTGCGGCCGAAGCTATAATGACTACTGACACCTTTTCTAAGGAAGCATCAAAAACAATTGAAATAGACGGCAAAACAATAACCATCGGAGGTATGTCCAAAGGTTCCGGCATGATTCATCCCAATATGGCAACAATGATCTCTCTTATTACCACAGATGCGTCCATATCAATCGAAATGCTGGATAAAGCTTTACGGCATGTTGCCGATAAGTCTTTTAACCGCATATCGGTAGACGGTGATACCAGTGTTTGCGATCAATTAGTAATTATGGCAAACGGCCAGGGAGGAAATGCTCCTATTATTTTAGAAGGTTCAGCCTTTGAAGCTTTAGTATCTGCTTTGTTAGAAGTTTCTATAAGCCTTTCAAAAATGCTTGCCAAGGACGGCGAAGGGGCAACAAAGCTAATTGAAATACGGGCAGAAAACTGTGAGGATATTGAATCGGCTCACCTTATTCTGAATGCTATTGCTAAATCTCCCTTGGTTAAGACTGCTTTTTTCGGTCAGGATGCTAACTGGGGCAGGATTTTTACCGCCGCAGGTTATTCCGGAGTCAGTTTTAACCCTGATTTGGTCGATATTTATCTCGGAGAGCTGTTGGTCTGTAAAAATGGTATAGGGCTAAGATTTGATGAAGAAAAAGCATCTGATATTCTAAAAAAAGATGAAATAATTGTAACTCTTGATTTTAAAAGTGGTAAGTTTAATGATAGAATATGGACATGTGATTTATCTTTCGATTATGTAAAGATAAATGGCTCTTATAGAAGCTAAAACTTTGTTAAACAGAAAATATAATGGGTAAAAACTATATAGTATTAAATTGGAGGGATTTTAATGGCCATTAAACAGCTTGTTAAATTTAATATTGATGATGAAGCCTTTGGTATCGATATTAAGCAGATATTTCAAATTTTAAAGCCTCAGGAGGTTTTTAAAGTACCAAACACCCCACCTTTTATTGAAGGCCTTATAAACCTCCGCGGTAAGGTTATGACCGTTTTTAATTTAAGAAAACGTTTTAATTTGCCTGAAAAAGAGAACGATGATAATACAAAAATTCTGATAATAAGAATGGATGATTATCTTCTGGGATTCACGGTGGACAGTGTTTCAGAAATTGTAAGAGTTCAGGAAGAAGATATAGTTGAGACACCGCCAACCATAACAGATTTCGATAAGCGATTTTTATCAGGTGTAGCTAAGGTTGGAGAAAAACTAATCCTGTTGCTTGATTTACAGAAGATTCTGACACCGGACGAGGAAGAGCAGGTTAAAGAAATCGTCGAGGAGCATGAAACTCAGTTAACCGGTTTGAAATAAATACTACAAAAAAGCCTGCCTACTGGTAGGCTTTTCTTAATGCCTTACTTTGGCTACACGAACAAGATTTCTTCCCGCGCGCTTTGCCTCATAAAGCGCATCGTCGGCCGTGCTTATCATTTCCTGAGCTCGTCCTGCAGTCTCAGGATAGGTTGAAACCCCCACGCTTATAGTAACTGACGCTGAGACTACCCTGTCGGTAATATTAAGCTGGGAAACGCCCATTCTAAGATCTTCTGCTTTTTCTCTGGCTTGTTCCAAAGTGGTATACGGCATTAAAACTACAAACTCTTCTCCTCCATATCTGGCAAAAACATCTTCTTTTCTAAGTGTTTTCATAATATATCCCGAGAGACTTTTAAGAACCAGATCCCCGAACAGATGGCCGTATGTATCGTTAAACTTCTTGAAATGATCTATATCAAATATAATAAAGGATAAATCATGTCCCTTGGCTTGGGCATTTTTAAATTCTTCCTGAAGTTTATCGTTAAAAAACAGACGGTTATATGCTCCGGTAAGTCCATCAAGTGTCGCCAAATCATGCATTTGCTGATATAATCTTGCGTTTTCTATCGCAATACTGACCTGTTGCGATATAACCTCCAACAACCTCATGTTTTCATCATCAAATGCGTCCTTAAGACTATGCTCGATTAGAACAATACCTAAGGTTTTACCTTTTGCCAGAAGCGGCACACAAATCATAGCCTTAATGTTACGACCTTTCGTAAATGGATAATCTTCTTCGTTAACAGCGTTATCAATCATTGAGCGGCCCTCTTCCGTTGAAGACTTCAGAATATCACAATTTATATAATCAGAAACAATTGCCAAATCCTTTTTATCAAAAATACTTGAGACCTGAACCTTAAGCTTATTTTGCGGTCCATAGCACAGTGCGATTGTAGAATGTGAAACACCCATTACACCTATAATAACATCATTAACGAACTTCAGAAGCTCATTCATATCAAAAATAGAGGTTATCGCTTGCGATATTTGCTGTAATGTATAGAATTCCGCCAGACTCGAAGTAAGTTTATTATTTGCTTCTTCAAGCTGATTATTTGACTTTATCAGCTTATCATAATGATTTTGGATCTCTTTCTTGGCCTGCTCCAACTGAACATATTTATCGCCTAAGCGATCAATTAATATATTGTTTTCTTCCTCACTTCTGGCATACTCATTGTATATTCCGCCCCATATGAAACAGAATATAGTAAAGATTAGGTATTGAACTATACTTATAATTATGGGAAATAAACCTTCGCTAATGTAACTTCCTATGCCTCTTTTTATAAGCCAGGCCAATACTACATACTGAGATACCATCTGAAATATAAAGCTTAATAGAATATAAGGGATCGTCTTTTTTAATCCCTTAGTTAAGCTAATAAAAGTAATGGGCAAAAGCGCCACAAAATAGAAAAATGCACTGTGGTACAAGGTACTAATCGATACCACAATAATAATTATCTCCATTAGCTTAATCAATTCGAATATTTTTCTTTTTTGATTTACCATGGTATTTCTGGCATGGTAAACTTTAAAGATGCTTAAAGCTATAAAAAGGCTAAGCAATATCCCCTGAAATATAACTACATCTATAACAAGAGGTTGCTTTGCTAAAAATAGTCTTGTAAACACATCTTCAAAAATCATGAAAATAAATATGATCCATCCGATTCTTGTGATGTTGTGTTCATACCTCATATAATTGGTATATGTTTTTTCATTGCTTTCGTGATCAATAACTCCCAAGTACTTCCTCCGATTTTAATGATTATTATTCCTGCCAGAATATATCAATTTTGTCTCCGGATTTAATTTTATCTGTATAATTAGCATCTTTCCCGTTAATTTTTAGCATAATAATTCCCTTAGGCGATGTAAGATCAAAGTCTATGAAATTAAACAAGTCTATGAACAAATAATCGGTCTTTTTGGGTGGTAAGTTAACAGGTTTTTCATTTACTAAAACATTTATTCCATCTCTTTCAGCAAGTTTTTGTTCCACTTCCCGCAGAACATCTTTAATATTAGCAGGTTTAGGGGCTACATCAGGTTTTTGAACTTCTTGTTCAATTTCTGGTATTTCTATTATTTCCATCTCTTTTTTTTGCTCAATGACAGAAGTATCTTGAAATTTACGTGGAACAATCAGAATCTGGTCACCCGGTTTCAATATTTCTTCTGTATCGACAGGTTCACCATTCACGGAAAACT
>CAYUZC010000151.1:0-5420 GCA_964449525.1 uncultured Ruminiclostridium sp. | reverse complement strand
TTAATAAATTTGCAGGAGGGAAAAACAAATGAATTTTCTTGAAAAGCAGTTCCAACTAAAGGGAAACGGAACCAATGTCAGAACCGAATTTATTGCAGGAGTAACGACATTCTTTACCATGGCCTACATTATATTTGTTAATCCGGGTATGTTAGGCGAGACCGGTATGCCCATGGGCGGAGTGTATGTTGCAACTATATTGGCGGCAGTAATTGCAACCTTAATTATGGGGTTGTTTGCCAATGTTCCTTATGCGCAAGCACCGGGCATGGGATTAAATGCATTCTTTACCTACACAGTATGTTTCGGTATGGGATTTACATGGCAGCAAGCTTTGGCAATGGTATTTATCTGTGGTATCATCAATATCATCATAACTGCTACGCAGATTAGAAAAATGATTATCAAGGCAATCCCGAAATCACTCCAATACGCCATAGGAGGAGGTATTGGACTTTTTATTGCTTATATAGGCTTTATTAATGCCGGATTTATTGAATTTGGAGCAGTTCCTGCTCTTGTAAACTTTACCGATGTTAACGCACAACTGGCACTGATTGGTTTACTTATCATTGCCGTATTAATGATTCTTAAAATTAAGGGTTCTATTCTCATAGGTATCGCTTTAACTACTCTAATCGGTATCCCAATGGGTGTTACAAATCTGGATTTTACTGCTTCACAATTCAAAATTTCTGAGATTTCACAAACCTTCTTTGCGCTGGATATTGGTGGTCTTTTTGCAGATTCCGGGAAGATATTCTTGGTACTTACCACAATTCTGGCTTTTAGCCTTTCCGATACCTTTGATACTATCGGGACATTTATCGGAACAGGAAGGAAAAGCGGTATCTTTGATGATAAGGATGAAGCTGATCTTTTCCAGGGCAAGGGATTTAAATCAAAAATGGATAAGGCACTTTTCGCCGATGCTACCGCTACCTCAATAGGTGCTCTTTTAGGGACATCCAACACCACAACCTATGTGGAGAGCGCAGCCGGTATCGGTGCAGGTGGTAAAACCGGTTTAACATCAGTATTTACAGCAGCCCTATTCTTGATTGCACTTGTCTTTGCCCCGGTGGCGGGTATTGTTCCGGGTGCGGCAACGGCACCTGCTCTTATTATAGTTGGTATACTTATGATGGATGCATTTGGAAAGATTGAATGGGGTAACTTTGATGAAGCACTTCCCGCTTTCTTTACAGCCGTGGTTATGCCTTTTTCATATAGCATATCCAACGGAATTGCAGCAGGATTCATTTTCTACGTGGTATTAAAGGTATGCAAGGGCAAGTTCAAGGAAGTGCATCCTATTATGTACATTGTAACAATACTATTTATAGCAAACTTTGTTATAAGCGCCCTACCTAAGTAATATTTGCTAAAGGGAAATCTATATACTTGTTTTTTAAAAGCCGTTCCGTATTATATGGGACGGTCTTTTTTCTGAAAAAACCTAAAAAGTTCACAAAAACTTTACGAGCTATTCATTATATGAGCTTGAATTTAATGGCTACTTAAGCAATAATAATGTCAAATATAGATTGGCACATGCAAATTGAGGTAAAATAGAAGTGAGCAATCCTAAATAATAATTTTAGTTAGCAAGAAAGATAGGGTGTAGCAATGAATACAAGGGCACATGTCCTGATAGTGGATGATGATGTAAACATTTGTGAGCTTCAGAGATTATATCTTGAAAAAGAAAATTTTCAGGTGACGGTCTGTTATGATGGCAAAAAGGCGATTGAATTGTTTAAGGAAAAGGCCCCTGATATTGTCATACTTGATATAATGCTTCCGGGAATGGACGGCTGGGAGGTTTGCCGGGAAATCAGGAAATTCAGCGCTATACCAATAATTATGCTATCTGCAAAGGATGAAACCTTCAATAAGGTGCTTGGTTTGGAGTTGGGTGCTGATGACTATATGGTAAAGCCCTTCGAGCCTAAGGAACTAATAGCTCGTATAAGAGCAGTTTTAAGGCGCTTCGGAAGGCAGGATGATTCTCCTGAGCAGGTTATCTTTCCCGGCCTTGTAATAAACAAATCCAACTATAGCGTTAAATTTAACGGCAATGATATAGATATGCCACCTAAAGAATTGGAATTACTATTTTTCATTGCTTCTAATCCTAATAAAGTATATACAAGAGAGCAGCTTCTGGAAAATGTCTGGGGCTTTGACTTCTTTGGGGATACCCGTACGGTGGATGTCCATATAAAAAGACTAAGAGAGAAATTCGAGGTTGGGGATTACAAATGGCAGATTAAAACGGTATGGGGAGTCGGATATAAGTTTGAGGTGAAATGATGATAAGAACAATATTTGGGAAAGTTCTTGTTTTAGTCATAGCTGTTCTTATTATTAGTTTTACAATAACAGGTATTATTTTAAATGCCGGTCTTAACAATATGGTTACAAGCCAAAAGGTTGAACAGCTTCAAGTTGTATCAGAAAAGGTTATTGATGCTCTGGACACGTTACTTAGGAGTGAGACTAATCGAGATCCCTTTTTATTTATCAGCTTTATACAGACACTCGCCAATAATGCCGATTCCCTTATTTGGATAGCTAGTGATGACGGTGCTATTATATTCTATTCGGAAATTCCAAGCTATTTGGAGGGAAAATTGGATACCTCAGAGGAAGGTTGGCCTAAGCTGCCCGACTCACGCCAATATGGAAAACAACCCGGTGAGTACGAGATTGGTGATTATTTTGGTCTTTTTGAGGATACAGGGGTAGATTGGATTACAACCACCCAGCGTTTCGAGATTAAAAATATACCACCTTACAATATGGAAGCAGGCGGAGTCATATTAATCCATTCAAAGGTTCCAAATATTTATCAGCTTAAAACATCAATAATAATAATTTTTATTATTTCAGGATTTGTGGGATGTATAATTGCATTGCTATTTGTTGCCATATTAACAAAGCGTATAACTAAACCCATAAACCAGATGAAACGTGCGGCCAGAAGAGTCGCCTCAGGAGAGTTTACAGAAAGAGTCAGTGTAAATGGTAAGGATGAGATAGCCGAGCTTTCGGAGAGCTTTAATAATATGATTGTTGCATTGGAAAGTTTAGAAAGTATGAGACGGGACTTTATAGGAAATGTGAGCCATGAACTAAGAACCCCAATTACCACAATTAAAGGTTTTGTAGAAGGTGTATTGGACGGAGTTATACCCGTTGAGAAGCAGGAAAACTATCTGACAATAGTTTTAGATGAGACCCGGAGAATGCAAAAACTGGTTAATGATTTATTGGACCTTGCGAAAATGCAAGCGGGCGAAGTATCACTTAATATAGCTGACTTTGATGTGAATGAATTAATAAGACGATGTGTTATTAGTCTTCAACAAATGTTTATCGAGAAGAATCTTGAATTCCAGGCTGATTTTGAAACTGAGAGAACCTTTGTAAATGCCGATTCAGATGCGATACAGAGGGTTATTATAAATTTACTGCAAAATGCGGTCAAATTTACGCCTCAGGATGGTGAAATCAGAGTTAAAACCTATAACGACAGAGATAAGGTATTTATTTCTGTTGAAGATAATGGTAAAGGTATCCCTGAAGAAGAATTGTCAAATATTTTTGAGAGATTTTATAAGACCGATAAATCAAGAAGCACTGACCGCTCGGGTTTAGGCTTGGGTCTTGCAATCGTAAGGAATATCATAGTTTCGCATAACGAGATCATAAAAGTGGAAAGTGAAGAAGGACATGGCTCTGTGTTCACTTTTAGCCTGTGTAGCGCATCGGGCTCTGAGTAATACTAAAGTTAACATTTTATTCACATCTATGTCAAAATTGCAGATTATAATTAGCCTATAAACAATATTTTCAAAAAAGGAGCGGATAGCAATGGATGATTATAATAACAACGATATAGATAAAAGCCGAGAAGATAACAGATGGGGATATACAAATAGTTATAACCCCGGTCAGAATAACTATACCTATCAAAGTTCTTATGAGCAAAACAGGTATCAAGACAGATATGATGATTTAAAAACATCGTCATTTTACAATGAAAGCTATAAAAAGCCCGCGAAAGGTAAGCTAAAAGGATTAATTGCACCGATGATTATTGTGGCACTTATAAGCTCACTATTGACGGGAGGTATTGTGGGTGCTTATTTCACCTTTGGACTTCCACAGAAATATAGCGGAGTAAATCCTCCGGGGAATACCTATGTCAGTGAAAAGGGCAGCATCAAACAAATCGAAATCATTGATGAAACTACTGAATCTGCCGAGACAGCGGTTGCGGAAAAGGTTAGCCCTTCCATTGTAGGAATAAATATAACTTTTGAATATAACGACAGATTCTTTGGGTCATCACAGAATCATGGACAGGGCTCGGGAATTATTTACAGTAGTGATGGGTACATCATAACTAATAATCATGTAGTAGAAAATGCCATGTCCGGTACAGGTGGTACCAAGCTTGCTCCAAATGCAAAGATTGAGGTCATATTGCCTAATCAGGTTGATGAACCTTATGATGCTACAGTTGTCGGCAGAGACTCAAAAACAGATATTGCTATTTTGAAGATAAACGTATCGGAATTACCAGCAGCTGAGTTCGCTGATTCAGATGAAATTAAGGTAGGCCAAAAAGCAATTGCAATTGGTAATCCTGCCGGAATGGAATTTATGGGTTCGGTTACATCAGGTATAATAAGCGGTTTAAACCGTAAAATAGAGTTTGATGACGGTACGGTATTGAGGCTTATTCAAACGGATGCAGCAATAAACCCGGGTAACAGTGGCGGAGCACTCCTAAATTCAGAAGGCAAGGTAATCGGTATAAATACCTCTAAGATCGGTGGTACAGGATATGAGGGCTTAGGTTTTGCCATTCCTTCTAACAATGCTGTAGAAATTGCAAAAAGTCTTATCCAAAGCGGATATGTTACAGGAAGGCCACAGCTGGGGATAGTTGTTGATACAAGGTTTAATGCTACAATTGCTGAGAATAACGGTGTTCCGGAAGGAATTCTTGTTGATGAAGTGCTACCTCTGAGTGCCGCTTACAAAGCGGGTGTAAAAAAGGGTGATATTATTACCAAGTTTAACGACGTCGAGATTAAAAGCTTCGCTGAACTTGAAACAGAGAAAAATAAATATAAAGCAGAGGAAAAGGTCGAGGTAACCATTTACAGAATGCCTCAACAGGGTGATGCCAGCCAAGGCGAGTATCTTACACTGGAGATTGTTCTAGGTGAAGATAAAGGATAGATTATTGTTCAGAATAGAATTATAACAGAATTCTATAAAAACCGGTTGTATTTACAAAAATCACAGCCGGTTTTTTTATAATTTGACAAATTTAGTATAAAGGAATCGCAGTTATTACATTTAAACCCGCAGTTATTACATTTCACAACAAAAAAATTGGA
>CAYUZC010000150.1:0-5472 GCA_964449525.1 uncultured Ruminiclostridium sp. | reverse complement strand
ATAAATAATTCTCAGTTTGTATTAAATGCAGATTGGATTGAAACAGTTGAATCAACCCCAGATACAGTTATTACCCTAACCAACGGGAAGAAGTATATTGTGACTGAAAAGGTTGATGAAATCATAGATAGAGTAATAGATTATAAACAAAATAATTTTATTCTTAACAGAACGATTAATAGTTCATTAATAAATGACGATAAATGACATAGAATCTATCGTTAAAAGGAGTGTCGTACTTTGCAGGGGAAGACCTTATATACCATATTACTCTCCATTATAGCCGTATTGACTTTGGCTCTTGCGGTTATGGTCATTTTCATATTTACTGCATTTAACGGTAATAACGGGAATCCCGCTTCGCAGGAGACTCAAAAACCGTTAGTTGAACGAGCCGTGCCAAAAGAAGAGCAAGCTGAGCTTAAGCTTTATGAAAGCAGTGACGGAAAAAATGAGGCGGTATTTAATATTAAAAGCACCGAATCGCACCCTAATAGCTTTCTAATGGCTTCAATATCCATTATATATGATGGAGGTAAAAAGAATAGAAAACTTGAAGAACGCAAATTGCTTCTGGAAAAGAACATTACTATGTTAAAACAAGCTTCAATAAAATATTTCTTGAACAAAAGCTTTGAAGACCTCAGTACAGAAGATGCAATGGAAAAGGCACAGACTGATTTAAAAGTTGCTTTTAATGATATAGTGAGCACAGGTTTTGAAGAATTGATTATAATTGATGTTGTATTTGATAAATGGATTAAACAGTAACAGGGAGGTAAGTTGTGGGCGATATACTTTCCCAAAATGAAATAGACAGGCTACTTCAGCAACTTGATACCGGTGAAGTTGATGTTAAAGAGTTTAGCATGGAAAACACCGAAAAGAAGATACGCAACCATGATTTTCGCCGCCCAAGCAAATTTGCAAAGGATCATCTTCGAACTTTACAAATTATTAACGAAAACTATGCTAGGCTTTTGACCAACTTTCTTTCGGGTTATCTTAGAACTCTGGTGCAAGTAGATGTCCAGACTGTTCAAGCAATGCAATACTCAGAGTTCACTAATTCAATAGCTAATCCTGCCGTGCTGGGTATTATTAATTTTACTCCCCTGCCCGGCTCAATCATATTGGAGATGAATCCCTCCATTGCTTATTCCCTGATAGATAGAATATTAGGCGGTAGAGGGTTTACAATGGACAAAATGAGAGGATTCACCGAAATTGAGCTCGCAATTTTAATGCGTCTTATTTCTCAAATGCTGGGCTTGATGCGCGATCCATGGGAGAATGTTACAGCCATTAGGCCGAGCTTGGACAGAATTGAGACAAATGCTCAGTTTGCTCAGCTTATGTCTCCAAACGAAATGGTTGTTTTAATAACATTTACTGCAAAAATAGGTGAAATAGAAGGATTAATGAATCTATGTATACCTCATATAACAGTTGAACCTGTTATGAGTAAACTTTCTACCAAACTGTGGTTCTCTCTTATAGAACATGGATCAACCGAGGAGAGTAAAGGCGCTATCGAACAACGGATAGAAGAAAGCAAGATTCCTGTTTCGGCAGTTTTAGGAAGAACAACCATTTCGGTGCATGATTTTCTAATGCTACAGCAGGGAGACGTTTTGTCACTGAATACTGATGTAGATGGTAGGATAGAGGTTATAGTCGGAGATATGTTGAAATTTTATGGTAAACCCGGAGCACGAAATAAGAAAATGGCAGTTAAGGTTACAGATGTAATTCGAGAGGAGGAGTATTAACATGGGGGATATGTTATCTCAAGCTGAAATAGATGCCCTTTTAAATGGTACAAGTCTTGAAGAAGACCTTCAACAAGCCGATGTGAATGAAGAAACGCAATCTGTTGATATGAACGTTGAACCAAAGGCGCCAAAGGTAGCACTACTTAGTAGTGAGGATAAGGATGCACTTGGGGAGATAGGCAATATTTGCATGGGAACATCCGCGACAACACTTTATGCGCTTTTAGGGCAAAAGGTTAGTATAACCACGCCCAAGGTCGAAGAGACAACATGGGATGAAGTCTCAAAGATGTTTGACAAGCCTTATATAGCAGTAAAGGTACAGTATACTGAAGGCTTAAAAGGGTTTAATCTCTTAATTCTAAAAGAGGACGATGCCAAGATAATTACTGATCTTATGATGGGTGGAGACGGCTTTGGCAATATTCAAGCAGAGTTCAGTGAGTTGCATTTAAGCGCAATAAGTGAGGCTATGAACCAAATGGTTGGTTCATCTTCTACTTCATTATCTTCTATGTTTGAGAAGCGCGTCGATATTTCACCACCTGAACCATCATTAATAGGTGTTGCAGAAGATAATTCAAAAATTCGTATAGATAAAGATTCAAACATAGTAGTTATTCTTTTCTCTCTTAAAGTAGGGGAATTAATTGATAGTGAAATCATGCAGATTATGCCCATTTCTTTTGCTAAGGAGATGGCACATAACCTATTGCATCAAGAACAGCCTACTGCACCATTGGCAACACCTCCGCCGGTACATACGAATCCAACCCATAATGTGCAGGCCGAACAGCCTCAGTATCAGGCACCGCCACAGCAAATGCCTCCAATGCAACAGCAGGATCAATATGGCCAATACGGTTATCCACCTATGCCACAGTTTCAGATGCCACAGCAGAGACAAGAATTACAACAGCCTGTTAATGTTCAGCCTATGCAATTCCAGTCATTTAATGAAGGTTTCGCAGATGTTGAACGCAAAAATATAGGGCTTCTTATGGACGTACCCTTGCAGATTGCTGTTGAACTGGGGCGTACCACGAAAAAAATAAGAGAAATATTGGAATTCGGACAAGGTTCAATTATAGAATTGGATAAACTCGCCGGAGAACCGGTAGATATCATGGTAAACGGCAAGACTATCGCAAAAGGTGAGGTTGTTGTTATTGATGAGAGCTTCGGCGTCAGGATAACCGACATAATTCATCCTTCAAAACGACTTTAACGAGTTAAATCACGAAAAGACTTTCATTTTGTCAGAATATCAATTATAATTGATAATAAATGAGTTAAAGTGGTATATTTCTAATATGCAGAATTTTACGGGGAGAGGATATGACCTATGGCAAATATACTGATCGTTGATGATGCCGCGTTTATGCGTATGATGATCAAAGACATCCTTTCAAAAAACGGCTATGCTGTAGTTGGTGAAGCCGAGAATGGTATTAAGGCAATTGAAAAATACAAGGAAGTAAGTCCGGATCTTGTTATCATGGATATAACAATGCCTGAAATGGATGGCATCCAAGCTGTAAAACAAATTAAATCGCTGAATGACGCTGCTAAGATAATAATGTGTTCGGCTATGGGCCAGCAGGCAATGGTCATTGAGTCCATCCAAGCAGGAGCAAGGGACTTTATAGTAAAACCTTTTCAAGCCGAACGTGTTCTTGAAGCCGTCAAAAAGGTAGTGGGTTAGTTTGGCCTTTAGAAGGGGGATTTTCCATGTTTTTTGAAATGCTTGGTTTATTGCTTGTATTTGGGGCAATTTTGCTACTTTGTTACTATACAACCAAATTTATTGGTAGGAGAATGTCCGGTAGCATCAGTAATAAAAACATGAAAATTGTAGAAACCCTTTCGCTGGGGCTTGATCGATGTCTATATCTTATTCTTGTAGGGAATAAGTATTTTCTTTTTTTTTCGAGCAAAAAAGGGTTGGAGCTTGTGTCAGAGGTTGATACAGAAATTAAAGCCGTGGATTCAGACGAAACAGATGAGAAAACAGCAAATGTTTTCGATTTTAGAAGAATTTTTGAAAGCTACTCCGGTTTGAGTAACAAAAAAAGCAATGACTCATATGAAGGAGAAAAATCAGAAGATCCAGAAGAAAAAGGAATTATAGGGAGTATTAAGAGGCTGAAAAGAATTAATACTAATAACCATTAAAGGAAATAAACTATGCAAAAGAAAAAAGTAGTAATATGTCTAATATTGACTCTGCTTTGTTTTGGATTGCTAAGCACCGTTGCCTTTGCCGCTCCGGGGATTTCCATCTCAGATAATGGCATCACAATTAATTCTACCGAAGACCCAGAGGAAATCAGTGCCAGTATAAAGTTGTTACTAATTCTAACGGTATTATCGTTATTACCCTCCATTCTCATAATGATGACTTCGTTTACCAGGATAATTATAGTACTTTCTTTTTTGAGAAGTTCTATGGGTACGCAACAGACACCGCCTAATCAAGTGGTTGTGGGGCTTGCCCTATTTTTGACGTTTTTTATTATGTCCCCTGTTATGACGGATATTAATCAAAATGCTCTTGTGCCATTTACAGAAAATCAAATTTCTTTGGATGAGGCTATTGATAATTCTGAGGATATTATTATTAACAATATGCTGAAGTACACAAGAGACAAGGACTTGGCTTTATTTGCAAGTATAGCTAAGGTGGAACCTCCAGAGAAATTGACCGATTTGCCTTTGACGGTAGTGACACCTGCATTTATGATAAGCGAATTAAATACGGCGTTCCGTATGGGATTTATGTTGTATGTACCCTTTTTGGTAATTGATATGGTAGTTGCAAGTACACTGATGTCTATGGGTATGATGATGCTACCTCCGGTAATGATTTCTATGCCATTTAAAATATTACTGTTTCTTTTAGTAGACGGATGGAACATTTTAACGGAGACCATTATTAAATCTTTCGTGCATTAGCGGATAGAAGTGAGGGATATTTTTGGAACAATACCTGCTGGACGTAGCCAGAGATGCGATTTTAACTGTTATAAAGGTCAGCACGCCGGTCCTTCTGATTGGCTTAACGGTGGGCCTGATTGTTAGTATATTTCAGGCGACCACACAGATTCAGGAACAATCCCTGCACTTCGTGCCTAAAATATTGGCGATGTTAACTGCTATGCTTCTTTTGGGTTCATGGATGCTAACAATGATGAAGGAATTTACTTTAAGAATGTATGAAAATATGCTTAGGTTTATCGGCATGTGATGGATATTAGAACGAGGGGGTAGCCATGACCACCATACCCTTTGATATGTTTCAGGATATATGGACTATCTTCTTGCTTGTATTTGTTCGCATTACAGGCATGTTTTTCTTATCCCCTATTTTTGGACGCAGGAATATCCCAAATTATTATAAAGCAGGTTTCTGCTTTGTTTTTTCAATTATCATAGCTAATTCGGTCCCGATACCTGATCTTGCTCAATACGTATCCCTTACATCTTATGCTATCCTCATAGCCAAAGAACTTCTGGTAGGGCTTACTATGGGGTTTATTTCTTACTTACTCTTTTCAAGTATTTACATCGCAGGTCAATTAATTGACATGCGTATAGGTTTTGGAATGGTTTCTGTTTTTGATCCGCTTACAAATATTCAGATTCCTATCACTGCCGATTATTACATAATTATAGCAACTGTGATGATGCTTATTAC
>CAYUZC010000149.1:0-5488 GCA_964449525.1 uncultured Ruminiclostridium sp. | reverse complement strand
AGGAGGTGTAGCCATGATCAGAATTAATCTGCAGCTATTCGCTCATAAAAAGGGAATGGGTAGCACAAAGAACGGCCGTGACAGCGAATCTAAGAGATTAGGTGCGAAAAAGGGCGATGGTCAACCTGTATTAGCAGGGAATATACTGGTAAGGCAGAGAGGCACCAAAATTCATCCCGGTACTAATGTTGGAATAGGCAGTGACGATACACTGTTTGCTCTCATAGACGGTAAGGTGAAGTTTGAAAGACTCGACAAAACAAGAAAAAAGGTAAGCGTTTATTCTGCTTAAAGACAGGTTATACTGGTATTGGAAGGGACGAGATTATCGTCCCTTTTATTGTTAAGCAACAAGATTCTATATCCCACAAGCAATTTTAGGTTGAATTGATTGAAGACAGAGGGACTATTTTTGTGTCTTTTGGAGGAAAACATGTTTATTGACTTTGCTGAAATATATATTAAAGCTGGCGATGGCGGAGATGGTGCCATCTCTTTTAGGCGCGAAAAATATATTCCCAACGGAGGTCCTGACGGGGGTGACGGTGGCAACGGAGGGAATGTAGTTTTTAAGGCTGATACAGGCCTTAGAACCTTGATGGATTTTCGTTATAAAAGAAAATATGTCGCAGAAACAGGAGAAAATGGCGGAAAGCGCAACAGAAGTGGCAAAGGCGGTGCAAATTTTGAAGTGAGAGTTCCTGTAGGTACCCTTGTTAAAGAAAAGGACACAGGAAGAATTCTTGCCGACATATCCCGCGAGGGGCAAGAAGTGATAATTGCTAGAGGCGGTAAAGGTGGAGCTGGTAATCAGCATTTTGCCACACCGACCCGTCAGGTTCCCAACTTTGCTAGAAGCGGTAGCCCCGGACAAGAGTTTACAGCCATTCTTGAGCTTAAACTGATTGCCGATGTAGGGCTTCTTGGTTTTCCTAATGTAGGAAAGTCAACCTTGCTTTCTGTAGTATCATCAGCCAGACCTAAAATTGCTAATTATCACTTTACCACATTGTCTCCGAATCTTGGTGTGGTGGCGTTAGGAGAAGGTGGAAGCTTTGTTATTGCCGATATACCCGGCCTTATTGAGGGAGCTCATGAGGGTGCAGGTCTGGGACACAATTTTTTAAGGCATGTGGAGCGAACCAGGCTCTTGATTCATGTAATAGATATTGCCGAAACAGATGGTCGAGACGCTATTTCTGATTTTGATGTTATAAATCGTGAGCTTGAGCTTTATAATCCCGAGCTGGCTAAACGTCCTCAAATTATTGCGGCTAACAAAATTGACGCTCTGTATGAACCGGAAAAGCTGGGAAAGTTCAGAATTGAAATGGAACAAAGAGGTTACAAGGTATTCGAGATTTCTGCAGCAACTAAGCAAGGTGTTGATGATTTGATCAGTTACACTTATGAGCAGTTAAAAACTCTGCCTGAGATTGTACTTTTTGATCAAGAGCAGGAAATCGAGGTTCTGTACGAAACAGATGAGCCTAAATTTACGGTAAGACGTGAGAATGAGTCATATGTGGTAGAAGGATCATGGGTTGATAAAATATTGGGTTCAGTTAATTTCAACGACAGGGAATCTCTCCAATACTTCCAGCGTGTGATGAAAAATATGGGAGTTATTGAAGCACTTGAAAAAAAGGGAATTGAAGAAGGCGATACAGTAAAAATAGGTGAAATAGAATTTGATTTTGTGCCATAGGAGTAAAAATATGATTACAGGGAAACAAAGAAGTTATTTAAGAGGCTTGGCAAACGGTATCCCGGCAATTTTTCAGGTAGGTAAAAATGGGATAGACGAAAATGTTACTCGTCAGTTTAGTGAAGCTCTAGAGGCTAGAGAACTGGTTAAAGCAAGTGTATTGAAGAATTCAATATATACATCAAGAGAAGCGTGTGAGGAGATTGCACAGGCCGTTGATGCTGAAATAGTATCAGTTATAGGTAGTAAATTTGTTTTATATAAGGAATCAAGGAATAATAAGGTTATAGAATTGCCAAAGTAAATGAGAAAAATCACAATGCAATAATACGGAGATGGAGATAAATTTATGATTTGGTTCGGGCCTGCGGGAAATTCAAACAGCTTTTATGATCAAGGTTTTGCCCACTCGTGGCAGATGCCCCAATGGCTCTCTGAGATGGGACTTAATGCTTATGAATATCAGTGCAACAAGGGGATTAATTTAAAAGAAAATACAGCCCTAGAAATTGGTCAGAGGGCAAAGGAGTCCGGGATACGATTAAGCGTTCATGCTCCTTATTATATAAATCTTTCGAGCACTGAAGAAGAAAAAAGGAACAATTCTATCAGATATATTTTAGATACTCTTAAAGTGGCTAAAATTATGGGAGCCGAGCGTATTGTGATGCACCCGGGCTATGTATCCAAAATAACCCGTAATATTGCTATTGAGCTTGCAAAGGATACATTGCTTGAGACCATTAAACAAGCTGATGAGGCGGGACTTTTAGATGTAACAATATGCCCCGAGGTACTGGGGAAAAACAATCAGTTGGGTAATCTTGAAGAAATCCTAGATTTGTGCACTTTGGACGAAAGACTTATACCTTGTCTGGATTTTGCCCATCTACATTCGTTAACTCAGGGTGGCATGAATTCTCAAGAAGATTTTACAAAAGTATTTAATATTGTTGAAAAACATTTGGGAAAAGAAAGAATGAGAAAAGTGCACATTCATTTTAGCCGGGTTGAATTCGGAAAAGGCGGAGAAAAAAAGCATTGGTCCTATTCAGATACAAAATACGGGCCTGACTTTGATCCCCTGGCACAGACAATTATCAGCCTTGGTATTGAGCCTGTTATAATTTGCGAATCCAGAGGAACAATGGCTGAGGATGCCCTCACTCTTAAAAAAATATACCAGTCAAAAATCTAATCGATGGCAAACGAATAGATCAATTTAACCGGCAAGTGCCTTTCATATTAAATAATTCAAAACATTAACAATTTCTCCGCTTTTAAAGTATACTCTGGGGACACGTTTCCCGATTATACATACGATTTCATAGGGAATAGTTCCTATGTAGTCGGCCAACTCCTCGGCTGTAATTTCACTATTACCCTGCTTCCCAAGAAGAACAACCTCATCACCTGTTTTTATCTCCCCTTTGATATCGGTTACATCAACCATGCACTGATCCATACATATGCTGCCTACAACAGGAGCATATTGTCCACTTACCAAAACCCTGACCTTTCCTGTGAGCAACCTTGAATAACCATCTGCATAACCTACGGGAATGGTTGCAATCTGTGATTTTCTTTTCGTCACAAATTTTCTGCCGTAGCTAATCGAAGTATTTTCCTCTACCCACTTGATCATCGCAATGTTCGTTTTCAAAGTCATGGCCGGCTTTAAATCTAAAACTGATTTGTTCACTTCTTTTGAAGGATATATACCGTATAGAATAATTCCCGGTCGTACAAGCTCCATTGCAAGCTCGGGATATTGAATAATTGCTGCACTGTTTGCGACATGACGTATGGGGATAAGTATTCCTATTCGGTTTAACTCACTTATTATGCTGTTAAAAAGCTCTGCTTGATGAAACGTAAAGCTCTTATCCTTTTCATCAGCTACCGCAAAATGTGTAAATATTCCTTCCACAATTATTCCCGGGAGCTTCTGAATTTTGTCAACAGCCTTTATGGCACTGTATCCGGGAGCAAATCCTACTCTTGTCATACCTGTATCAATCTTAATATGTACTCTTACTTTTGTTCCCTGCCTCATAGCCTCATTCGAAAGAGCTACTGCAACATCATGGTTGTAAACTGTCTGTGTTATTTGATGCTTTATTAATTCATCAACTCTCAAAGGATTAGTATGGCTAAGAACGAGAATAGGTATTTTAATACCAATCTGTCTGAGTTGGATAGCTTCATCCAGCATTGATACTGCTAGACGCGAACAACCGCTCTCAACTAGGGTATTGACGGTTTCAAGTACTCCATGCCCATAGGCATCGGCCTTAACAACAGCCATTATTTCAGTGCGTTTCCCCACTGCTTTTTGAATTTCCTTCACATTATGAGCAATATTATCTAAATTTATTTCTGCCCATGTCCGTGTAAATTTATAATCCATTTCTGTCACCTGATTTTTATTTTTATTTCATAACGCAATAGTTGACTTTTGTCACTCTGAGCGTATGTGAAGAGTATTGCAGTCAATCAAATGATTCTTTATTCCGCGTAGCTCCATTCAAAATGACATTGTCGCTTGGCCTCTTGGTGCATTGGATCTGTTTTTAACCTTATGATTGAACGCGGACTAATGCTTTTGGAATGTTTTCCACTATATCCGACGCCATAACACCCGCCGACCCTTTATCTGCAGCGGCAAAATCCCCTGCCAATCCATGAAGATAAGTACCTGCCACGGCTGCATCATAGGGAGATAAGCCTTGACCAAGCAGGGATGTGATTACACCTGCCAACACATCTCCGGAACCTGCGGTAGCCATTCCCTGATTACCTGTAGGGTTTATGGACGTTCTACCGTCATTGGCAACAATTACAGTTCCTGCTCCTTTTAAAACTACAGTCAAACCGAACTCATCGGCAAAATTCCTTGCGATATTAATTCGATCCTTTTGAAGCTCAGTTACCGATTTCTCAGTTAATCTGGACATTTCTGCCGGATGAGGGGTAATAACCGTCTCACATCTAAGCCTTTCTAACAATGATCTTTCCTTTGACATGAGATTTAGTGCATCGGCATCCATTACCATGGGCTTATCGCAGTTCTCGATTACAGCTTCAATAAGCATTAAAGATTCATCGTTAGTGGAAAGCCCCGGCCCGATTAAAACAGCATCTGCATCTTCCATAAGCTTTTTTATGAGATTTTGGAATCCTGCACCGCTATATTCGGTTAATACGGTAAACACAGCCTCCGGTATTAACATTGACAAAGGTTTGATACATGGACTTGGTACAGCAAGTCTTATTAAGCCTGAACCTGTTCTATATGCTGAAAGTGCACTTAAATATGCTGCTCCGGTCATTAATTCTGATCCGGCAAACACAAGAAGCTTTCCAAAAGTTCCCTTGTGGCTGTCAGCAGGACGTATGGGTAGCATTTCTTTGATATCGAATTTATCGGTTAATCGGGATGTTTCCATTTGCTCCGAAAGCTCATACGGTATTCCGATATCAACTACCGATAGCTCGCCTATAAATGAGGCACCGGGTTGTTGAACCATTCCTATCTTAGGAAGATAGAATGTAACGGTTGCATCAGCCTTTACACAATTTCCTAAGACTCTTCCAGACAAACCGTCTATGCCTGATGGAATATCAATAGAAAGAACTTTTGTGGCACAACCATTAATGATTTCAATAACATCAGACCAAATTCCCTGCACATTGCGGTTAAGCCCCGTTCCAAAAATTCCGTCGATAACAAGGTTACTGTTATCGCAGGCAATCTTAAGCCTACTCAGACTCTCTTCT
>CAYUZC010000148.1:0-5508 GCA_964449525.1 uncultured Ruminiclostridium sp. | reverse complement strand
AACATACTTTTTAAACATATCCCCCCGGATTTCAAAATTTTCATACTGATCCCATGACGCGCAAGCAGGACTCAAAAGAACCACGTCACCGGGGTTGGAGAAAATAAAGGCCGATTTTGTTGCTTCTTCAAGTGTCTCAAAAGTCTTGCAGGATATGCCGTTTTCCCGGGCAAAATCATTTATTCTTTCCCTTGTTTCACCATATGCCACAATTAGCCGAACATTTTTTAAATAGTTCTTGAGTTCATCAAAACTATGGCCTCGGTCTAAACCACCCATCATCAATATTGTAGGCTTTTCAAAAGAAGACAAGGCTATTTGGGTTGAAGTGATATTGGTGGATTTTGAATCATTGTAAAATTCGATATCATTTATTGTAGTTACATATTCCAGCCTGTGTTCAACACCACCGAATACTTTAAGCACATTGACAATACTTTGGTTATCAACACCGAATTCTTTAACAACTGCTATTGCTGCCATAACATTCTCATAATTATGATTTCCCCTTAGCTTAAGTTCACTAAGTGCTATTATTCTGTCATTTTTATAACAGATAAAGCCGTCGACTATTGAACACACGTTTTTATTTTTATTATGTGAGGAGAAGTATTTTTTAACAGAGTCTATGTTTTCGGCAATCTCAAGGGATTCTTTATTATCGTAGTTTAAAATTGCTATATCCTTATGGGTATGATGATTGAAGATTCTCTTTTTCATGTTCCTATATATTTCATAGGAGCCATGAAAATCTATATGGGCCTCAGATATATTAGTCAATACCGATATGTTTGTTTTAAACTCAATCACATTGCACAATTGATGATCTGATACCTCCATAACGGCAATATCGCCGGCCTTTAGAATAGGAATAAAAGAACATACCGGGAATCCGATATTACCCATTAGATAAGCATTCTTAGAAGCTTCCTTTAATAGCTCATAAATTATTGTGGTTGTAGAGGTTTTGCCGTTAGTGCCTGTTACTCCGATAATGTTAAGGCCTTTCGGAAAATACCTATAGGCCAGCTCCAACTCGTTTATTACTGGTATAGAAAATTCATTGGCTTTTTTTACATACATGTGAGAATTGGATATTCCGGGGTTTTTGACCAGAAGCTCGAAAGTATTGTCAAAGATTTCCTCGGGGTGGCTTCCAAGAGCGAGTTTTACACCCATTGATTGTAATTCGGTGATATGTTCAGGATTCTGCTCCTTATTTGAATCATTCACAATTACATCATAACCTTTGCCGGACAATAGCTTTGCTGCCTCATACCCGCTTTTTGCCATTCCCAGAACAAAAGCTTTCCTTTTATTCTCCATAATAAACCACCTCGCGCTATATTATATACGGTGACTAACCGCTACTAATACTTACTTTAAAGTTAGGGCTCTGTTTATTATACACTGAAAATATCTGCCAATTAAACATTCTAGCCCAAAATAGTAATTTTAAAAACGTTCAATATTATAATTGAAGCTTTTATTACTACTTTTAGACAATTAATTATTGAACTATTATGCCTGAGTAAAGTAAAATTAAATAAAGAATGGCTTGGAATAAACAGAGATCATTCCGGGCCATTCTTTATTCTGCATGATTTTTGTGGACGACGCGACTTGCTCTCGACTATTGATATTAGCGTCTATTATTCCTATTGTTTTCTTGATTGTTGTTCCTGTTGTTTTCTTGATTGTTGTTATTGTTGTTGTTGTTGTTATTGTTATTGTCGCGGTTTTCTTCATTTCTGTTTTGCCTGTTGTTTTTTTCCACTTTATCACCTCCTCAAGCTTTAATATGGGGAAAATTTCATAGTATTATTCATAGTTTTTTTATTTAAAGCAAAATATTCCTCAAATGATAAGAGAAAAGTTAAAAGCATAGTAATTTTAGTAATGTTAAGAATATAGAAATAAAAGTTTATTTCTTATAAGGAGAATTTATGTTACTGATAAAGAACGGAAAAATACTGACCATGGCCGGATTGACCTATGATAAGGGGAGTATATTAATAAATGGTAAAAAGATCGTCGGAATAAGCGATAAAATAAGTACTAATGAAAAGGATATTTTACAAGTAATTGATGCAACCAATTGCTGGGTACTTCCGGGATTGATAGAATCACATTGTCATGTTGGCATAATTGAAGAAAGAAAAGGCTTTGAAGGCGATGACTGTAATGAAAAAAATGAGCCGTTAACACCTTATCTTAAAGCCTTGGATGCGATAAATCCTATGGATTCATCTTTTCATAATGCTTTGAGCGCAGGAATAACAGGACTTATGGTAGGTCCGGGCAGTTCAAATATTGTTGGAGGACAGTTTGTTTTTATAAAAGCCTATGGAAGATCTATAGATAAAATGGTGGTTTTGGAGCCTGCGGCAATGAAAATTGCTTTCGGAGAAAATCCAAAGTCTAATTATGACAGTATGAGTAAGATGCCCACCACTCGTATGGCAATCGGTGCAATGCTGAGAGAAGAACTATTTGAAGCAAAAAAATATCATACTAAAAAGCAAAAGGCAAAGAAAAGTGGTGACAACTTTGAGGAGGATTTCAGAAAAGAGTGCTGGATACCGGTGCTTGAGAAAAAAATACCTCTTAAGGCACATGTTCACAGAGCAGATGATATTCTGACAGCTATAAGAATAGCAAAGGATTTTGACCTTAATCTTACGCTAGACCATTGTACCGAGGGACATCTGATTGCCGGGGAAATAAAAGAATCGAGCTTCCCTGCTATTATTGGCCCTTCATTATCTACCAGAAATAAGGTTGAAACACGAAATGTAGATTTTAAAACTCCGGGTATTTTAAGCAAAGAGGGCATTAAGGTTGCGATAATGACCGACCATCCTGTAACAAGAATACAGGATTTAATTATCTGTGCTGCATTTGCAGCTAGAGAAGGCTTAGGGGTAGAGGAGGGGTTGAAGGCCATTACAATTAACGCAGCAAAAATATGTAATGTAGCTGACAGAGTGGGAAGCTTAGAAGTAGGAAAGGATGCCGATATTGCAATATTTGACGGATACCCTATGGATATTTTTACAAAAACACTGTACACCATAATTAATGGGGAGATTGTTTATAGAGCTAAGGATGAATGAGCAATAAAAAGGCTGCCTCAGAATACGGAACATGAAAATAACGTGGAACCTTTAGTCGATATCATGCGTGCCGCTCAGGAATTTCATCCGGAAATTATTCGCGCCGCTCCGCAATCCATGCTCCGCTTCACGCATGACATCAACTGCGGTTCCTCCCTGCCTAAATTACTGCTTATTCTGAGGCAGATCTTTTTAACTTTTGTATAATGATATTTCAAATATTCGAGCTGTTTTAGGTGCAAGCTTTATATCTAAAGTACAAGTCTCATTATTCCAACTAAAGGGTACCTGCATTTTTGAAGGATATGTCATGGTGACATTAGCAATTTTACCCGCAGCCTGTTTTATGGGGATTTGAACAGAATCAGTATTACCTTCGGTTCTCCATATGGCCAGATACAATTTTTTATTGCATTCAATACCGACGCTTAAGTATTCGTCAGATAATGTGGCCAGTCCAATAGGCCAAAAAGGAAGACCTTCCTTTAGCTCGTTGCAGATTTGCGTATGGTATTCTATGCCTTCCTTTATAACATCGAATCTTTCTTTGGATATTTCGGCGAGATGACCGCTTTGGTGAATTCGAAATAGTATTGCGTTAACCATATTGAACACTGCCTCTTCCACATCACCATCACTAAGGGGATAAGACCAAATTGCTGCTTGCTCGGGAGTAACAGCTGTCATACAGTTTGCAGCAATAGGAGCCATTTTTATATAATCTGTCTGATCTGTAACAGACTGAATACTATGTCTTGACAATAGAGAATATTCCATTCTCATCCCACCGCTTCCGCAGTTTTCAATTACTAAGTCCGGATATCTTTCAAAAATGCTGTCCAGCCACTTTAAGTATGCTCTGTTGTGCTGAAGAAGCCCTTCACCTATGCTGTCGGCATCCTTTTCGGTGCCGGGCCCGGAGTTAATATTATAGTCCATTTTAATGTAGCCAACGCCATAATCTTCGACCAGACGTTCTATTACTGCATTGGCATGCTTAATAACCTCAGGATTGCGATAATCAAGCTGATATCTTCCTTCATCCTTTACAGGTCTGCCGTTTCTTTGGAAAAACCAGTCGGGAGAAACTTTTTCGACTAAGGGACAATTTATACCCATTACTTCCAGCTCAAGCCATAATCCTGCAATCATGCCTTTTGATTTTATATAATCCAGAGGCTCTTTAATTCCACCCGGGAATCTGGCCTTTGACGGAAGCCATTCTCCCACACCGTCCCACCAGTAGCCGTCTGCATACCAGCCACAATCAATGCAGAAATACTTACAATTAGCCTCGGCGGCGGCGTCAATTAAAGGAATCAGTTTTTCTGTGGTGGGATCGCCCATGAGGCAATTCATATAGTCGTTGAATATTACCGAGGGGTTTTCATTGTCTTTATTTTTCCTTCTTATTATTCTTCTGTATTTTGTTAGCTCTCTTATTGAGTCCTGAAAATCGCCGTTAACAAATGCAACAGCACATTGTATGGTGCAAAAGCTCTCATTTGGTTTTAAAATCTTCAGGAAATTGCTTTCTTGATAAGTTGGCCCCGAGATGTTTAAATAGAGTGTTTCAGAGACATCGCTCAATTCCCAGAACCAGGAGCCTGCTGTTTCAATTTGCCATGTTATTGTAGAATTTGTGCTTATATTTTCGTAGCTCCCCATGGGCAGATATTCAGAAGAGGGCCATGTTCCTGTACTTGATAAAGAGACCCTTTTTACCGAGAAATTATTGACCACGTCATATCCGAGCTCATTTAAGGTATATGTTTTCCACTGAGCCTCACCATACCACGTGCTATGAGGAATATGCATCAAAGCATCTTTATCTCTGGCGCCGGGAGCAAAATCAGAGATTCCTGTTAAGGCAAAGGATGAAATATATTCAAGAGGGTGGTTCTCGGCGGATTTGTTATTGATTTCTGTCCAGCTTCTTATTACTGAAATTTGATTAAAAAACTGTATATGGCTTGTTACAAAAAGACCTTCATATTCCTGAACTATTTCAAACTTACGACCATATTCATTCCTATAGGCCTTATGTGAATGATATTTAAGCAAATAACCCGGACAGGATCCGATGTGTTTGCTACCGTGATGGGCATCCTGATTCATCCCTGATTCATGTAACTCAACTAATCTATATCCTTTATAGCTTTCAGGATTTTGTCTCGGTTTTAATTTATTTCTGCTTAAATTTAAAAGCCTTACATCTTTATCCTCTGTTATATCAATATCCAAATAGATTCCATTTTCAATAATTTTATCTAAAGAACTTACAGGTTTATTACTTACGCCTTTTAAATAATCAATAATTACAGAAGTATCTACTAATATCATTTGCCCGCTCTCATTTTTTTATAATCATATTCTTCAGCAAACTGTATTT
>CAYUZC010000147.1:0-5528 GCA_964449525.1 uncultured Ruminiclostridium sp. | reverse complement strand
CAGATGCTTCTGCAGATGGTGATTAAGATATTCAAATTTTTATTTTAATAAAAGACTTTGATAAAAGAAAAAATAGACAGGGCAAACCCTGTCTATTTTTTATAAAATAAATATAATGAATTTTATGTGTAAAGAATCTTACCATTTACTTGTCAGAATAAAAAGACGGTTTACAAAATAAAATATCAATGATACTATTACTCATGTTAAAAGGGACTTACCTTTTTTAATTTACACTGGAGGATAAAATGTCAAAGTATCTCGTTATTGTCGAATCACCGGCAAAGGCAAAAACCATAAAAAAATATCTTGGAAACGATTATAAAATTTCTGCATCCATGGGCCATATCAGGGATTTACCACAGAGCCATCTCGGTGTTGATGTAAAAAATGATTTTGATCCCATGTACATTATTATAGCCGGAAAAAGCACCCTTATTAAAGAGCTTAAAGCAGATGCCGAAAAGGTTGACAAAATATACCTTGCAACTGACCCTGACCGAGAAGGTGAGGCAATTTCATGGCATCTTTCAAATATATTAAAAATAGATCCTGCAACAGACTGTAGAATCACTTTCAATGAAATCACCAAGAATGCCGTTGTAAACGCCGTTAAACAACCAAGACCAATAGATATGAATCTGGTTGACGCGCAACAGGCCAGGCGTATTTTAGACCGTATTGTGGGCTATGAAATCAGCCCTGTTCTCTGGAAGAAAATCAGAAAAGGTTTAAGTGCCGGCAGGGTTCAGTCTGTGGCTACCCGTATAATATGTGACAGGGAGACAGAGATAGAGAAGTTTATTCCAAAAGAGTATTGGTCTATTGATACTCAGTTTAAAAAAGAAGACGGATTGATTTTTTCTGCTCGCTATCATGGCAGAAACGGCAAAAAGCAAGAGATTAACAATAAAAAAGAATCCGATGAGATTCTTGCATTATTGAAGGATTCTGGTTTTATAGTTTCAAATGTAAAAAAGAGGGAAAAGAAAAGAAACCCCTCACCTCCTTTTATCACAAGTACGTTGCAACAGGAAGCCTCTCGAAAGCTTGGTTACAGTGCTCAAAAGACTATGATGATAGCACAGCAACTTTATGAGGGTGTGGATATCGGGAGCGAGGGTTCGGTAGGTTTAATTACATACATGAGAACGGACTCGGTGCGAATATCGGAAGATGCCTTAAAAGAAGCCAGAGATTACATTTCGAGTCATTTTGGTAATGAGTATCTGCCGTCTAAACCAAGATATTTCAAGACTAAATCTGCGGCACAGGATGCACATGAGGCCATACGTCCTTCCTATGCCGCAAGAGATTCTGAAAGTTTGAAGGAGTGGCTTTCCACCGATCAACAAAAACTGTATAAGCTTATTTGGGACAGGTTTTTAGCCAGTCAGATGGAGCCTGCTATATTTGATACTATTTCTGTTGAAATTCAAGGCAATCCTAAAACTTTAGATGGCAAGACTGTTTTAAATCTAAGAGCAAGCGGTTCAAAACTTGTGTTCAAAGGTTTTATGGCTTTATATGTTGAAGGGAAAGATGATGAGGAGAACGAAACATCACAAATGCTTCCTTCCATAAATAAGGATGAAAACCTAGCCCTGGTTAATACTGATCCGAATCAGCATTTTACAGAACCTCCGGCTCGATACACAGAAGCTACATTAGTTAAGGCATTGGAGGAAAAGGGGATAGGACGGCCTAGTACCTATGCGCCTACTATCAGTACGATTATAAACAGGGGTTACGTTGAAAGAAACAAGAAACAATTGGCCCCTACAGATTTGGGTAAAATCGTAAACCAACTTATGGTGGCTAATTTTGCTGATATTGTAAATGTTAATTTCACAGCAGACATGGAAAATAGGCTGGATAAGGTTGAAGAAGGCAACATTCAGTGGAAGAATGTATTAAGAGAATTTTATGAACCCTTCAAGGAGACCGTCAAAAAGGCTGAAACAATAAGTAAAATTGAGATGCCGGTTGAGGTTTCTGATGAAGTGTGCGATAAATGCGGTAAACAGATGGTTATAAAAGTCGGGCGTTTTGGAAAGTTCCTGGCGTGTCCCGGATTTCCTGAATGTAAAAATACAAAGCCGTTTTTAGATGAGGCTGGAGTTAAATGCCCGAAATGTTCCGGAAGAGTTATTTACAGAAAAACAAAACGGAACAGAAAGTATCTGGGGTGTGAAAATTATCCTAAATGTGATTTCATGACGTGGGATATGCCCTCTGATAAAACTTGTCCAAAGTGCTCAAGCTTTTTAACACAAAAATCAAAGGGCAATATTATCACCTATAAATGCTCAAATACAGAGTGCGATTATCTGGAGGAGCAGGTAAAGGAAGGTAAGAGTAAAGCCTCAACAAAGACAAAGGAATCGACAAAGACTGAATAATCAGAATATATGAAAAAGCGGCCAATGGCCGCTTTTTAACTTCTATCTATTGTCTTTCATAATCGGTGTAATATTCAAGAGTTCTATCATATGACTCGTAGGCCTTTTTGATTAGTTCTTCAGGAAGGTCGCTATTGTCATAATAGTCTCTCGTAGGTATAGGTAATATTCTATGGATTATATTATCTGTTCCTACACCTTCACGGCTTACCCATGCGGGTGTATGCTTTACTTTATTTATTACTGTTTTCTGAGTTACAGGATCCTTTAGAAACTCGATTGTGACAAGTATGCTGTCTTCACGAAGCCA
The DNA here is from genome assembly GCA_964449525.1 of uncultured Ruminiclostridium sp. GTDB lineage: Bacteria > Bacillota > Clostridia > DSM-8532 > DSM-8532 > DTU059. The sequence continues at coordinate 2,816 of CAYUZC010000147.1, read as the reverse complement.
CTTTTTTTCCTTAGGGTCATCAAACCATTCATGCCACTGATTGGTTAAGAAATTGCCCATGGAATAAATAATATATTTCGTTTCACCATTAACCGTACGGATTTCAGTAGGCTGAATAACATGGGGGTGGGAACCCAGAATAACATCGGCACCCCACTCGAACATTTCATTTGAAAGACTGATTTGTTGTTCATTAGGCTTTCTCCAGTACTCATGACCCCAATGCATGGAAACCACAGTAATATCAGCTTTTTCTTCAAGCTCTTTTATTTCCTTTTCCATTCTTGGTCTGTCAAAAAAGGCCAAATGTTTCGCAATTTCTGCGGAAGTAAGCAAGCCTTCATTACCGTTGCTACCGTATGTATAAGCCATAAAACCGACTTTTATTCCGTTTATATCCTTGATTATATATCTTTGCTCTTCACCATCATATGCGCCTATGATATCAAGTCCTCTATTTCTAACGTTATCACGGGTTTCCAGCATACCTTTTATTCTTCTGTCCAATTGATGGTTGTTAGAATTATTGACAAGATCAAACCCTGAATATTTAAATGCGTCGAACATTTCAGGCGGGCAATTGAAATAAGGAAATCCCGCATAATTATTTCTGTTATTGGTGGCGGCGCCTTCATAACTAATCATACTGTAATCTGCAGGTTCAACAAATGGTTTTATATCATCAAACATATGAGTAAAATCGTATCTATCTTCGCCGTCAATTTTACCGGCTTTCTGTAAATCGTCATGTATTACACAGTCACCGGCAGAAACCAAAGTAGCAACAATAGGGGTAGGAGAGGGCTCCGGCGTGACAGTGGGGGTGGAGGTTGGAGAAGGTGTTGCTAAAGGCGTGGAAACAGGAGTTTGTGTAATAGTTGGAGTAGGCGATGTACCGGGTTGATTGTTGCCTAATATTTTATTCTGGTTGTTCAGATAACCAATCAGAAGGAAGGCTACTACACATACTACTATTGTTATTATAATGTATTTCATTTTTATTTTTTTCACTTATGAACACCTCTATAACTGATTTTGGAATAATTCTATCATTTTTTCGTAAAAAAAACATCATAAATCAAAAACTATCCTGCCGATTATCCTGTTGATCCTCAAAAGCTTTAAGATATTCACGAGGCGAAACACCCTCATATTTCTTAAAGACCTTGCTGAAATAGAAAGCATTGTCAAAACCAAGCTTTTGAGAAATTTCATAAATATGACCTTCACAACGTAACAGCATTTTTTTTGCTTCGGTTATACGTGCGGCGGTTATAAATTCAACAAAGCCTTCCCCTGAATATTTTGAAAAAAGCTGGCTCAAATAATTAGAGCTAAAATTGAATTTTGTTGCGACTGTATTTAGAGTAAGACGCGTGTTCAGGTTATCAATTATATATTTTTGTACCTTGTTGACTAACATTTTATGATATCTTTCGGAGTTTGCCTCCTCAAAAAACACAATTGAATTATTATCAGTCACATCATTGAAAAAATGTACAGCGGAAGTATAGCTTTCACTTAAATTACGAGGATCGTTAACACTATTACCGATAGCAGCCTTTAATACAATGTTAAAATAGCTGTTTACAGCACCCTGAGCCCTGATAAGAGCCTGCTCAATTATTTGACGACATTCTTTAGAATCACCGTCAAGACAAAAAGTTATTATAAAATGGCGCATGTCCAGAACTGTTATATAGTAACTATTGATATTATGTAAAGTTTCCTTCACCATTTGTATTGTACCCGTGTAAAGAGAAAAAAGCTTATCATCAGGTACGTTGGAGATATCTGATTTACTTATCTCACAATAGGAAGCGATATATGACAAGGCAGTAAACTTTATATCCAGATCTTTTTTTTGACGTTCATATTGTTCATCATTATCGAAAAGATTATTGTATAGTCTGATAAAAAATTTCTCACGTAGTATTGGTATGCTGATTTGTGAATCATGATTTCCACTGCTGATTTTGTTGTATCTATTAAGTATGCCTATGGCTTTTTTTACGGCAACTTCTAAATTCTCAGGAGAAAGCTCAAGTTTGATAAGATAGTCTACTACCTGCAGGTGCATAGCTTTTTTTACAAAATCAAACTCCTCATAGCTGGTAAGAAAAATAAATAGAGGAATGCGTCCATACTTTTTAACGCAATGTTCGGCCAGCTCCAATCCTGTTTTAACAGGCATTTTAATATCTGAAATAATAATGTCGGGTCTGAGCTCTTCAATCATTTCCTCGGCAACTTGACCGTTTCTGGCTGTGCCAACGACCTCGATACCATATTTATCCCATTGCAGCATTGATTGTATTCCTACGCAAACAAGGGGCTCATCATCAGCGATTAACATTTTAATCATTGAACATATCGTCCCTTTCATTTATTTTGATATCTAATACATCTAAATTGATTTCGCTCATATTAATGGGGAGACGTATTGTCATTTTTGTACCTTGATTTACAACACTGTTTATGGATATCTCATATCCTTCGCCAAAGGCGTATATTAAGCGTTCATTGACATTATTAATTCCAAGTTTACTGAACATGCCATTAGTTTTGCAATCGTTTATTAATAACTCTTTTATTATATCACTTTTTATTCCGATACCGTCGTCTATTATTGAACATAAAACATTATTGTCAGATTTTGAAATCTGTAGTTTTATCAGACCGCCTCCCTTTGGTTCGACACCATGGAAGATAGCGTTTTCAACAATCGGCTGCAGAGAAAATCTTGGTATAGCAACATCAAGTAAATTTTCGCTTTCAATTTCTTGACGCTCTTGATCACGGAAAACGATTGAATG
>CAYUZC010000146.1:0-5536 GCA_964449525.1 uncultured Ruminiclostridium sp. | reverse complement strand
ATGGGTCATGTTATTTATTTTAACACTTCCCAATAGCTCTTAGTCTTTTTTATATCATCAGCTACTTGTTTCTTTAAGGCATCTATGCTCTCATATTTTTTCTCGTCCCTGAGCTTATGAATAAAGCAAACCTCAATATCTTTTCCGTAAATGTCCTCATTGTAATCAAGCATATGGGTTTCAATAGAAAAAGCCTTTCCTTCTCTTAGTGTAGGAGCTATACCTACATTAGTAATGCTATTTACCCATCTGTCATCATACTTTGTCTTTGTTATGTAGACGCCATTTGCAGGAACAGCCATATTGGGATGTGACATTATATTTGCAGTCGGGAAGCCCAAAGTTCTACCAATGCGTCTTCCTGCAATTACTGTTCCATATAAAGAGAAGTGTCTTCCTAAAAGCTGAAAAACTCGTTCCATTTTCCCTTTTTTTATATATTCACGAATAAGTGTACTGCTAACGATCTCAGCTTTTACCTTAACAGGTGGCACCACTATAACTCTAAAGCCATATTTTTCTCCGCTCTTTTTAAGGTACTCTACGTCTCCTTTTCCCATATACCCGAATCTGTAATTAAATCCGACAACCGCGAGACGGATTTTTAAAGTATCAACAAGAATATCTTTAATAAATTCTTTTGGTGACAAACGAGAAAAAGCTTCATCAAATTCCTTATAGCATAAGGTATCCAATGTAGTAGACTTCAAAAGCCTTGTCTTTTGTTCATTTGTTGTTATGATTTGACTGATTAGTGCTTTTCTAAGCATTGTATCCGGATGTTTGGTAAAAGTATAAACCACCGATTGTAAATCATTTAATCTACATTCGCTGATTAATGTATTGATAAGGGCCATGTGGCCAATGTGAAGACCATCAAAGTTACCCAGACCAACACCTGTATTTCTTTGAAAAGAATCATTAGTAATCCTCGTAATAACCTGCAAATTGTTCCATCCTTTCACAGGCCAATGCTGTCATCGCCAATCCATTTATGTGTTCGCAGTACCAAAGAAGATCTTTGTTCAATGGTTTTCCCAATAGCAAGAAAAGTTCCGTTTTCATGGTACACTCTTATAAAGTCTGATGTCAATCCCCCTACAGTAACGCAAAGACCGTTTTTAAGTTTAATTGCATCCCTCTGGGATACATACAACAAAGGCATTTTCAACAGCGCTTGATCCATCGGAATTAAAGTGTTATCTAATCTATTATCAGCTTTCAATTGCTCTAAATCATCCAGAGTGTATGATTGCTCCAGCAAAAAAGGCCCTGAGCGCGTTCTGATTAGTGAATTCATATGCCCGCCACACCCAAGAAGCTCACCGATATCATTGCATAGGGTCCTCATATATGTACCTTTAGAACACTCCACATCAAACATTACAAAAGTCTTATCTGATTTTCGCTCAATACTTAATATCTCAATCCTAAAAAAGGTTACAGGCCTGGGTTTTCTCTCTATCTCTATTCCTTTTCTGGCAAGGTCATAAAGTCTTATCCCATTAACTCTTATAGCTGAATACATAGGAGGAATCTGCTCCCGTTCTCCTAAAAAGCTATTAATCGTAGCTCTAATTTCTTCATCTGAAGCTAATACAGGCCTTTCTGAGAGAACATTGCCGGCAGCATCCTGAGTATCTGTTGCTATACCCAGTAAGAGTCCCACCCTATAGACCTTATCCTTTTCCATCAAATATTCAATAACTTTTGTTGCCTTACCTATACAAATAGGCAACACACCTCCGGCATCCGGATCCAATGTTCCCGCATGTCCAACCTTTTTGGTTTGATACAATCTGCGTATTTTTGAAACGACATCAAAAGAAGTTATGCCGATTGGTTTATTTACATTTATAATTCCATTCATCAGGCGTCCCTTCGAATCTTTGGTACTATCACATCTACTAGCTTTGCTATAAGGTCATCAAGCGTACCACTACTATTAAAGCCGGCTGCACGCTTATGTCCGCCACCGTCGAATTTTTCCGCAATTTCTGATACGTCAACATAATTGTTGGACCTTAAATTACCTCTTAAGTTTCCGTCAGAATCCTCTCTTATGAACGCAGAAACCTCAACGCCCTCCAAATTACGTCCTATATTGACCAGACCTTCAAAATCATCACTTTTTACATCATAGTTTTTAATGTCTTCATATGTCAAATATGACAAAGCCAGCTTCCCACCATCAACAAGGCTCAGTGAATTCATGGCCTTCTTCATTAGAAGAAGCTTAGTATAGGAAACCATATCAAATACTTTCTTAATTACATAAGGAAAATCAATCTTATACTCCAAAAGATCTGCACAAATTCTTAGGGTCTCAGAAGTTGTATTTGTATACCTGAATCCGCCTGTATCAGTTACAATAGCGGTATAAAGGCAAAGGGAAATTTCCTTGTTAAGGCTTCCCTTTAAATAGTGTAGAATCAGTCCATAAACTATTTCACCAGTTGCGGAGGCATTTTTGTCCACATAGGAGTAATCGGCCTCAACCCGGTTTGTATTATGATGATCTATACTAAGTCTGGTTTTAGCACTCCAGAAATAAGGTTCTCTTTTACCCAGACGGGTAATATCTCCGTTATCAATGTTAATTGAAGTGTTATACTGCTTTTTAGGGTTAGTTTTTATCAGCTCTTGACCGGGAAGAAAATCCAAATTGGATGGTACTTCCTCTTCTATCAGTATATCCACCTGCTTACCTAAGTCGGTCAAAGCCATTCCCAGAGCCAACGAGGCTCCCAAAGCATCACCATCTGCGTTTAAATGTGGCAGAATAACTATATCTTCAGCAGCTAAAAGTTTTTCTGCAATTTTTTTTAATATCGGATCACCCATATAGAATTCCTCTTCAATCATTCTCTTGGTCAGAATTGGATTTTGATACCTTGCTCCCGCTAATTGTTTCATCAATTAGCTTACTAATATACATCCCTTTCTCGATTGAATCATCCAGTATGAAAGTAAATTCAGGGATATATCTTATATTGACTCTCTGACCTATTTCATGGCGTATAAAGCCTGCCGCATGCTTTAATGCAGCTATTGCATCATTCTTTTTATCATCGTCTCCAAATACGCTGACATAGACCTTGGCATATCTGAGGTCCTTAGTTACACGGACTGCCGTTATAGAAACTAATTCAGGAAGCCTTGGGTCTTTGATCTGATTCCTTATCAAATCACTCAATTCTTTTTTTATTTCTTCAGATAATCTGTCTGTTCTTTCCATAATCGCACCAAACCTTCTAATTATTTAGTCACTATTATATATATTCCCCAAAATCAGCTTGGGTTGCATAATTTCAAATTCACCGTCTTAAAGCTACTTTAAGACGGTGAATTAACAATGACTATTACAAGTTAATTAGCGTTTTATGATCTTTGTACTTCTTCCATGTGGAAGGATTCAATAACGTCTCCATCCTTAATATCATTAAAACGTTCAATCATTATACCACATTCATAACCGGCAGCCACTTCCTTGGCATCATCTTTAAATCGTTTAAGCGAAGAAAGTTTTCCTTCAAGTACTACAATTCCATTACGAACAATTCTGACCTCCGAGTTACGAAGTATCTTTCCGTCTGTAACATATGCACCGCCTATTGTACCTATACCGGATACCTTGAATAACTGACGAATCTCGGCATGACCGTTTACAACTTCCTTATAGATAGGATCAAGCAGACCCTTCATTGCTTTTTCAATATCCTCAATGGCGTCATATATAACTCTGTATAATCTCATATCGACTTCGGCTTCTTTGGCCATTTCAGTTACCTGAACTGATGGTCTCACATTAAAGCCAATAATTATAGCATTTGATACCTCAGCTAAAGTAATATCGGCCTCAATGATAGCACCCACGGCACCATGTATGACATTTACCTTAACCTCATCATTGGAAAGCTTCTCCATGCTTGAACGAATAGCTTCTACAGAACCTTGGACGTCAGCCTTGATAATAAGATTAAGCTCCTTAATATTACCCTCCTTAATCTGGTTAAACAGATCTTCGAGAGAGACTTTAGCTCTGCCTATATGCTTTTGGTGTATTTCTTCCTTACGCTTCTCAGCCAATTGCTTAGCTACTTTTTCATCGCTTACTGTATAGAAAACATCTCCCGCTTCCGGAACCTCGGAAAGTCCGAAAATCTCAACAGGTACTGAAGGCCCTGCTTCTTTAATCTTTCTTCCCCTGTCGTTTACCATTGAACGAATATGCCCAAAGGTTGAGCCGGATAATATAGCATCCCCTGTCTTCAACGTACCTCTCTGCACAAGAAGAGTTGCAACAGGTCCTCTGTTTTTATCAAGCTGCGCTTCAATAACAGTACCTTTAGCCTGTTTGTTCGGATTAGCTTTCAACTCGAGAATGTCAGCAGTCAATAGTACCATTTCCAATAGTTGGTCAATATTCTCACGTTTCTTTGCAGAAACCGGAACTGCGATAACATCCCCGCCCCATTCTTCTACCAGTAGTCCATGCTCAGTAAGATCTTGCTTGACTCTGTCAGGATTGGCATTAGGCTTATCAATCTTATTTATTGCTACAATTATTGATACTCCGGCTGCTTTAGCATGGTTAATTGCCTCAACAGTTTGTGGCATAACTCCGTCATCAGCCGCGACTACAAGGATTGCAATATCGGTAACCTGTGCACCTCTGGCACGCATCGCTGTAAAGGCTTCATGGCCGGGAGTATCAAGGAATGTGATATCCCTTCCGTTAAGGTTTACCATATATGCACCAATTGTTTGGGTAATCCCTCCAGCCTCTTGCTCAGCTATTTTTGCACTTCTTATAGCATCCAAAAGTGACGTTTTACCATGGTCTACATGTCCCATTACCACAACAATCGGAGCTCTCGGCTCCAAGAATTCACCATCATCGTCAGAATCATCAAACAAAATATCTTCCTGGCTTACTACTACTGCCTTGTGAACCTTAATTCCGAATTCGTCACCTATAATAGCAGCTGTATCGTAATCCAGTTCTTCATTCTGTGTAGCTGTTATACCCATGAGGAACAAGCGTTTAATAACATCGGCTGATGTTTTTTTCAAGGCTTCGGCAAGCTCTTTCACCGTTAATGTTTCATTTACCGTGATATCGGTTAAGACAGCCTTAGGCGGAATATATTTTTCTTTTAACTTATTTCTCCTAATCCTTTTTTCAGCTCTCTTAGCATTAATAGCTTCTTGCCTATCATTATAAAAAACATCGATTACAAAATCATCGGACATCATATCTGTAACCTTTGCTTTATGTCCAATAACAGTATCTAGTTTCTTTTTTATATCATTACTCCTGTTCGTGCCTCCTGCACTGGAACGGGAAACCTCTTTCTTCTGTTCTTTCTTTTCTTCCTTTTGTCTCTCGACTCCTTGGAAGGATCTTCTTTCTCCGCGTGTAAAGACCTTCTCTTCAACTGAACCGGAGGGTGCCGCCGCTTTCGGAATAGCTAGTGGCTTATTTCTACCGCCGGCAGGGCCCCTGTTTCCATCTTGACGGAAATCACCTGAT
>CAYUZC010000145.1:0-5551 GCA_964449525.1 uncultured Ruminiclostridium sp. | reverse complement strand
GGGTCTCGCTGCTTCAGGCAGCCGCCTGCGGGGAGGATTTGGAGGACATAGTTCCCACCGACAGAAAAAATTTAAGAAAAGTTACAAGCGTTTTTTCCAACGACGGAAAAACGATTTTTTCCGACGCGTTTATGAGTAAACTGCTTTGCGACAGTAAAAAACTTGACTTTTTAATTCAGGAAATGAACAGGGAAGTTAATACAATTGGATCAAAAGCAAGTGATATTGAAATTACGAGAAATGTTGTCGAGCTTAAAAGTGAAATCGAAAAACTACGGGAGCAAATCCAGAATATTGAATAATGATTGAGGATGGGAGCGCTAATGAAGCTAATTAATGTTGGATTTGGAAATATGGTTTCTGCAAATAAAATAGTTGCGATTGTCAGCCCCGAATCGGCGCCCATAAAAAGAATTATTCAAGAGGGAAGAGAGCGGGGAGTATTAATAGATGCCACTTATGGCAGAAGAACACGTGCCGTTATCATAACTGATAGCGATCACGTTATTCTTTCAGCTCTTCAGCCTGAAACGGTTGCCAACAGAATACAAGACCTAGAAGAAGATTCTGCAGGAGAGTCTTCGAAAAAGATAAAGCCGGAACGGGAGGCAGATATATGAATCCGGGTTTGCTTGTTGTTTTATCTGGGCCGGCCGGTGTGGGCAAGGGAACTATAGTCCGAAAAATGTTGGAGAAAGACTCGAAATTTGTTCTTTCAATTTCAGCAACATCACGGATTCCCAGAGCAACCGAAAGTGAAGGAAAAAACTATTACTTTAAAACCAGAGAACAATTTGAGGAAATGATAAAAAATGATGAACTAGTAGAATGGGTGGAGTACTGCGGGAATTACTATGGAACGCCCAGGGCGCTTGTTTGCAATGAGATAGAAAAAGGAAATGTAGTAATACTGGAAATTGAGGTAGATGGAGCAATTAATGTTAAGCGCCTTTTCCCTGAATGTGTACTTTGCTTTATTATTCCGCCGGATTTTAGTGAGCTTGAGAAAAGACTCAGAGGAAGAGGTACCGATACCGAAGACTCGATAATTAATAGGCTTGAACGGGCTAAAGCTGAATTTAAATATATAGATAGCTATGATTATTTGATCTTAAATGATAGTATAGAGAATGCGGCGCAAAGATTTTTTAATGTTGTGCAAGCTGAACAAATGAGAACAAATAGAAATCAATTATTGATAGAGAAATTTAAAAATATTTAGAGGAGTTGGAGTAATTATGATTTATCCCCCTATGTCTTCTTTACTGACGAAGGTCGATAGCCGATATACGCTAGCGATTTTGGCGGCCAAACGTGCCCGTATGTTAACAAACGGAGCAGAAAAACTTACAGATTTTAATTCAGATAAAGATGTTACCCTTGCCATACATGAAATAGATGAGGGAGCTATTACTTATCACAAAATCAAAATATCTCACCCTACACATGAAAATATGGTTGAAACCTCACTAAATAGCAGCGAGGATCAAGTATAATTGCTCGTTATAGAAATTTGCAGGAGGAATAGTAGATGCAGTTCGAAAAAACCATGGACAAGGTGGTCGCGCTGTGTAAAAACCGTGGCTTTATTTTTCAAGGATCAGAAATTTATGATGGACTTGCCAACACTTGGGATTACGGTCCATTAGGTGTTGAGTTTAAGAATAATGTTAAAAAAGCTTGGTGGAAAAAGTTTATCCAAGAAAGCCCTTATAATGTAGGGGTAGATTGTGCTATCCTTATGAATCCCCAAGTATGGGTTGCTTCCGGCCATGTTGGAGGTTTTTCAGACCCCCTTATTGACTGTAAGCAGTGTAAAACAAGGCATAGAGCCGATAAAATCATTGAAGATTATAACGTTGAAAATAAAATTGAAATGGCTGTAGACGGTCTACCGAACGATGTTATGACGGCCTACCTGAAAGAAAATAATATTCCATGCCCCAATTGCGGTGGACATGATTTTACTGATATAAGAAAATTTAATCTTATGTTTAAAACCTTCCAAGGTGTTACAGATGATTCTAAGAATGAAATATATTTACGGCCTGAAACTGCTCAAGGTATATTTGTTAATTTTAAGAATGTTCAAAGAAGCACCCGTAAGAAAATACCCTTTGGTATAGGGCAAATAGGTAAATCATTCAGAAACGAAATTACTCCCGGTAATTTTATATTCAGAACAAGAGAATTTGAACAAATGGAACTTGAGTTTTTCTGTGAACCGGGGACTGATTTAGATTGGTTTTATTATTGGAAAGATTTTTGTAAAAACTGGCTGATTAGTCTTGGTATGAAGGAAGAGAATATTAAGATGCGTGATCATGCCAAGGAAGAACTCTCTCATTACAGTAAGGCAACAACTGATATAGAGTTTAAATTTCCCTTTGGCTGGGGTGAGCTTTGGGGTATTGCCGATCGAACCGACTTTGACTTAAAGCAACACATGGAGCATGCCAAAGAGGATTTATCATACTTTGACCCGGTAAAAAATGAAAAGTATATCCCATATTGTGTAGAACCGTCATTGGGCGCAGATCGTGTGACATTAGCTTTCCTTTGCGATGCCTATGATGAGGAAGAAGTAACTGAGGGCGATGTAAGAACGGTTTTGAGGTTGCATCCTGCCCTTGCTCCTGTTAAAGTGGCAATGCTTCCATTATCAAAGAAGCTTTCTGAGGAAGCTTTTAAAATTTATGAAACTCTCAGTAAGGAATATGTTTGTGAATTTGATGAAGCCGGATCAATAGGAAAACGCTACAGGAGACAGGATGAAATCGGTACACCATTCTGCATTACTTTTGATTTTGATTCATTAGAAGATAATTGTATAACCGTTCGTGAACGTGATACAATGCAGCAGGTCAGAATTCCCATTAAAGAATTAAATGGTTATTTGAAAGACAAAATATCATTTTAGAAACAAGGAAGCAAAAAATTGCTCCTAATATATAACTTGGAGGTTTATAAATGGTTAAATACGTTTATCTCTTCAACGAAGGAAATGCTTCGATGAGGAATTTACTCGGCGGTAAGGGCGCGAACCTTGCAGAGATGACAGGCCTTGGATTGCCTGTTCCAAGAGGCTTTACAATTACAACTGAAGCGTGCACCAGATATTATCAGGATGGTAAGAAAATAGAAAAGGATATTGAAGATGAAATTTATCAGTACCTTATTAAAATGGAGCAGGTAGTTGATAAACAATTCGGTAATCCTGAAAACCCATTATTGGTATCTGTCCGTTCCGGATCCAGAGCATCAATGCCCGGTATGATGGATACAATTCTTAACCTTGGTCTGAATGATGTTGTTGTTGAAGGGCTTGCAAAGCTCACAAACAATCCAAGATTTGCTTATGACAGCTACAGAAGATTTATGCATATGTTCAGTGACGTTGTTATGGGAATCGAAAAGAGCAAGTTTGAATGTATTTTGGAAGAGATGAAGAATAATAAAGGTGTTCATCTTGATACTGATTTGGATGCCGACGATTTAAAGAATTTAGTCAAGAAGTATCAAGAGCTATACAAGAAGGAAATGGGCAAGAGTTTTCCACAGGAGCCCAGAGAACAGCTTATGGAGGCTGTTAAAGCAGTTTTCCATTCATGGGATAATCCTCGTGCTATTTACTATCGTCGTATGAATGATATTCCAAGTGATTGGGGCACTGCTGTTAACGTACAGGAAATGGTATATGGTAATATGGGTGAAGATTCAGGTACAGGCGTTGCTTTTACCAGAAATCCTTCAACCGGTGAGAAAAAGCTATATGGCGAATTCCTTATGAATGCACAGGGAGAGGATGTCGTTGCAGGTATCCGTACTCCCCAGACCATTGACCAGCTAAATGAGACTAATCCTACAGCATACAATCAATTTGTGGATATTGCCAATACTTTAGAGAAGCATTACCGTGATATGCAGGACATGGAATTTACCATTGAACGCGGTAAGTTATTCATGCTTCAAACCAGAAATGGTAAACGTACTGCACAAGCTGCTTTAAAGATAGCTGTTGACCTAGTTAGCGAAGGCATGCTTACAAAGGAAGAAGCAATAATGAAGGTTGAACCTAAACAACTTGATTCACTGCTTCATCCTAATTTTGAGGGAAAAACATTAAAATCTGCTAAACCTATTGCCAAGGGACTTCCAGCTTCTCCCGGTGCGGCAACAGGTAAGGTTTTCTTTACTGCTGAGGATGCTGCCAAAGCTTTTGAGAATGGCGAGAAAATGATTATTTTGGTACGTCTTGAGACATCACCCGAAGATATCGAGGGTATGCATGTTTCACAAGGTATCCTGACTGCTCGTGGTGGAATGACATCCCATGCAGCTGTTGTAGCTCGTGGTATGGGGAGATGCTGCGTAGCTGGGTGTGGCGAATTATGCATTGATGAGGCAAATAAAACCTTCACTGATAAAGCAGGTAATGCATATAAAGAGGGTGAATGGATCTCATTAGACGGTTCTACCGGTAATATTTATGCAGGTAAGCTTCCAACAGTATCTCCTGAAATGACAGGTGATTTTGGCACATTTATGAAATGGGCTGATGATATAAGAGTACTAAAAGTTAGAACTAATGCGGATTCACCTACTGATGCTGCTCAGGCATTTAGCTTTGGCGCTGAAGGAATAGGTCTGTGCCGTACTGAGCATATGTTCTTCGAAGGCGAAAGAATTAAAGCTATGCGTGAGATGATTGTCTCTCGTACAGAGGAACAAAGACGTAAAGCTCTTGAAAAGCTTCTCCCGATGCAAAGAGGGGACTTTGAAGGCCTATTTCGTGAAATGAAGGGATTCCCTGTTACTATACGTTACTTGGATCCACCGCTACACGAATTCCTTCCTCAGGAAAATGATGATATTGCAGCCTTGGCCCAAGAGATGAACATGAGCTTTGATGATTTAAAATCCATTGTTGTAAGTCTCCATGAGTTTAATCCTATGATGGGACATCGTGGATGCCGTCTTGCCGTTTCATATCCTGAGATTGCAGAAATGCAGACCAGAGCGGTTATTGAGGCAGCAATCAACGTTAATAAGGAAGGCATGAGCGTTATTCCGGAAATCATGATTCCACTTGTTGGTGATATTAAGGAATTACAGTATGTGAAGGATGTTGTTGTAAAAACAGCTGATGAAATAATCAAAAACGCCGGAGCTACCCTCAAATATATGGTAGGTACCATGATTGAGATTCCGAGAGCTGCATTGACTGCAGACGACATTGCAACTGAAGCAGAATTCTTCTCCTTCGGAACCAATGATCTTACTCAGATGACCTTCGGATTCTCACGTGACGATGCCGGTAACTTCCTTGAAGATTACTATGCAAAGAAAATCTATGAATCAGATCCCTTTGCAAAGCTCGATCAGACAGGTGTCGGTAAGCTGGTTGAAATGGCAGCAGCATTGGGCAGAAAGACCCGCCCTGATATCAAACTTGGTATCTGTGGTGAGCATGGTGGAGAACCTTCATCAGTTGAATTCTGCCACAGAGTGGGATTGAACTACGTATCATGTTCACCATTCCGTGTGCCAA